>NZ_JAGHKN010000013.1:0-132919 GCF_023093475.1 Methylobacterium sp. 37f | reverse complement strand
ACCGCGCGGGTTCCTCCCCGGACGGAAAGGGCGCTCCGGGGCGACTCACGCCCCCGCCCGGATCGCCGCAACCCACGAATCCTGCAATCCACGATCCTGCAATCGACGATCCTGCATCCCACGGCGCGGGATCGTGCCCGGCCCCGCCGGCGCCGTGCGAACCCGGGCGCCCGGCGCGCCGGACGGTCGGCCCCTCAGTGCGGCGCGGCCGGCGTCGTGTCCCGCTGCAGGGCGGCGGCTTCGGCCAAAGCCGCCCGGCCCTGGACCCAGGCGGCCTCGGCATCGGGCAGCGCGTAGGGCGCCGTCCGCACGGGGTGCAGGCCCGCCCGCAGGGTCCAGCGATAGCGGCCGGCATCCTCGGGGCAGGGCTCGACCTGGAGGGTGAGGGGCCCGCCCGTCTCCTCGGCCGGAGGGGTGTTCTGTGCCGGGGTGGGGTCACGCGTCATGGTGGTCGCCTCCGCTGCCGTACCGGTGGATCTCGGATTCGGGCGGACGCGCCGGTCCGGGCGGACGGTCGGGAAACTCCATCCAGTCCGTGAAGGCGTCGGCCGGGTAGCTGTGCTGGCAGGAGGCGACGTGCCAGGGCCGGGGATCGACCGCGTTCTCCGGGTCCCAGCGGATCACCGCCCGCCGGTCCGGGTCGTCCCGGTGGATCGCGATGATCCAGCGCCCGTCCTGCGGCGCCCAGTCCATGGCCCTCCAGGTCCGCATCGTGCCGTCCCCCCTGTTCGAGGCGACAGGAACGCACGAAGTGCCGGAACCGTTCGGTCCCGGCGCTTCGGTTTGTCGGGTCGGATCAGAGGACCGGCATGGCTCCGGCGACGGTGACGAGGGCACCGGAGGTGTAGCTGCTCTCCGGCGAGGCCAGCATCACGTAGGCGGAGGCGAGTTCGGCCGGCTGGCCCGGACGCCCGAACGGGACCTGGCTGCCGAAGGACTTGACCGAATCCTCGCTCATCCCCGAGGGAATGAACGGCGTCCAGATCGGTCCCGGCAGCACGCCGTTCACCCGGATCCCCTTCTCGGCCAGGAGCTGCGACAGGCTCAGCACCATGTTACTCAGGGCGCCCTTGGTGGCGCTGTAGGCCATCAGCGAGGGCATCGGGTGCTTGGAGTTCACCGAGGAGGTGAAGATCACCGAGGCGCCGGGCTTCAGGTGGGGCAGGGCGGCCTTGGTCAGGTAGAACGGTCCGAACACGTTGGTGCGGAAATGGTCCTCGAAGACCGTGTCCTCGATGGCGTCGAGCCCCTGGTTCGGCTGCTGGAAGGCGCCGTTGTTCACCAGGACGTCGAGGCGGCCGAAGGCGGCGACGGTCCGCTCCACCAGGTCGCGGCCGTGGGCCGGGTCCTTGAGGTCGCCCGGCAGCAGGAGGGCGCGGCGCCCGGCCTTCTCGATCCAGCCGGCCACGGCCTCGGCATCCGCCTGCTCCTCCGGCAGGTAGGCGATCGCCACGTCGGCCCCTTCGCGGGCGAAGGCGATGGCCACGGCCCGGCCGATGCCGCTGTCGCCACCGGTGATCAGGGCGGCCTGGCCCGTCAGCTTGCCCGAGCCCCGGTAGCTCGCCTCGCCGTGATCCGGCTCGGGGGCCATCCTGCCGGTCTTGCCGGGAAAGCTCTGCGGCTGGCCCTCGAACGGGGGCCGGGGGTACTGCGTCAAGGGATTGGTGGTCACGCGGAGTCTCCGTTGGAATACCGCGTCAACCGGAGGCTGCGTCGCCCCGTTCCTGCTGCCCGATGCCGCGTGACCGCGACGCGACCTTTCGGAATACGACGCCGGCGATGACATCCTGCCCGAGGGCGATCCGGTGCTCGGCGGCCTCGGCCGAGAACCCGATGAGCGCCCCCGCCGCCACGTCGGTCGGGAAGTGCGCGCCGCGCAGAACCTGGACCCCGACGACGCCCAGGGCCGCCGCCGTGGCCACCCCACGGATCTCCGGATAGGCCCGCCCGGCGGCGCGCGCCACCGCCACGCTCAGAGCCGAATGCCCCGATGGAAACGACTGCCACGGCCCGACATTCGGCCCGAACCAGCCGGTCTCGTAGAGGCCTTCGTCCATCAGCACGTTGGGCCGGGTGCGGTAGACAATCCGCTTCACGGTCGTCTTCGTCATCGCCGCCATGACCCCGGAGACGAGCATGTGCCGCCCGGCCTCCGCCAGACGCCGGTCCCGCCGCAGCACCCCCACGGCGAGGGTCCCGGCCGAGAGAGCGAGCAGCCATTTCCAGCCCCCCGCCTCGCTGGCCGCTGCCAGGCCTCGCACCCCGCGGGTGTCCTTCGCACGGGCGAGGGACACACCGAGGCGGATGTCCGCCGCCTCCAGGCGCCGCCGCAGCCCCGCCGAGTCATAACGCATCAACGGGTCCGCCATCCAGGGTGAAGCACGGCCGTAAACGCGGAGCGCCCCGGATCGTTCGATGCCGCGTTCGGCAGGTGCACCCCGGCCCGAAACGACCGCGTCGCAGGTCGGATCGTCCTCCCGAGAGCGGCCTGCGAGACCTGCCGCGTCTTCGACGACCACGTGCCGGACGGCCCGGGGCCGTGGCCGGTCGCAGTCGGCGAGAACCGATGCGATCACCTCACCGCCGCGAAGACCCTCGCCGAATTGGGTACCGCCCGGCGTTTCCGCGACCGACCCCACATCTTCGGGATAAGTCTTCGCAACAGGTCTTCGCGAAGTCAGGACAGGCCGGCCCGGCCGATCGTCCGTCCGCATACGACATGGGAGATCTGCCCGAAGCTTGTTCGTCGAGCCTGTGAGTGCGCCAAATCTTCGGGACTCACCCAACCCGGCCATGATCCCGTCACCTTCGCAGCGGATGGCGAGGCATCAGGTGACGGGCGCTGACCGTCCTTCGGATAGGGGCGGGTCGCCGCGGGGCGAGCGCATGAGGGTTGTTGGAAGCATGATGAATCGTTCGACCATCGCGGGCGCCGCACGCCGGCTGGTGCCCCTGGCCGGCCTCGCGGCCGCTCTTCTGCCGGGCCTTGCTCTGGCCGCTGCCCCGAACGATGCCAGTGGAACCTGGCTCACAGAGGATGGACGCGCCCGGATTCGCACCGAGAAGTGCGGCCCGCAGAACACCAACCTGTGCGGCTATGTGGTCTGGCTGAAGGTGCCCCTGAACGATCAGGGCCAACCCCGCATCGACTTCAAGAATCCCGACCCGAAGAAGCAGGCCCGGCCCTCCCTCGGCCTGCAGCTCATCATGGGGCTGAAGCCGCAGCCCGACGGCCATTACGGCGGCAAGATCTACAATGCCGACGAGGGCAAGTTCTACGACGTGACGATGTGGTCGGACCAGCCGACCGAACTGTCGGTGCGCGGCTGCCTCCTCGGCTTCCTCTGCGGGTCCCAGACCTGGAACCGGGTCAACGATGTGCTGCCGGGACAGCTCGCCGGCCCGACCAACGGCCCGGGCGGGCCGCGCTCCGACGCCGAGTGGGCTCCCAAGGCCCCGGCCGCCGCGTCCGGCGCTCCTGCCGGCGGCGCCGGAACCGCCAAGCCGGCGCCGAAGGCTGCCCCGAAGGCGGGTGCGGCGCCGGCGGCCGCCCCGGCCGCGGAATAGACGGCCCATCCTGTCGACGACCGACTGAACCCAGAAGACGCCGCTCCCGACCCGGGGCGGCGTTTCGCGTTCGCCCCCGAGGACTCAATCCACCAGGGCCGCGTAGGTCAGCACCCGCAATTCGCGCCGGAGCGGCAGCGCCGACGAGGGAATGAGCTGGGTCAGTAAAACCACGGCGAGATCCTCGGCTGGATCGACCCAGAAGGCGGTGCTGGCGAGCCCGCCCCAGGCCACCTCGCCCGGTGTACCGACGATCTGAGCGCGAGCCGGATCGAGCATGACCGAGAAGCCGAGGCCGAAGCCGATGCCCGTGTAGGCCGTCTCGGAGAAGCGCGGCTGGCCCATGGCGGCCAGGTCCCCGTCGAGGTGGTTCATGAGCATGAGGTCGACGGTCTTGCGCCCGAGGAGGCGGGCGCCATCGAGTTCGCCACGCCCGAGAAGGAAGCGGCAGAAGCGCATGTAGTCGGACGCCGTTGAAACGAGGCCGCCGCCCCCGGAGGGGCAGGCCGGGGGTGTCGCGAAGCGGCTCCCCACCGCGTCGTCGTAGAGCTTCAGGGTGCGATCCCGGAACAGGCTGTAATTGGCCGCGAGGCGCGGCAGCTTGTCGGCGGGCACGAAGAAGTTGGTATCGACCATGCCCAGCGGCCGGATCACCCGTTCGCGCAGGAAGTCCGCGAAATCCTGGCCCGAGACCACCGCCACGAGATGCCCGAGGACGTCGGTGGCCACCGAGTAGTTCCATTCGGCGCCGGGCTGGGCGAGCAGCGGCTGCCGCGCGAGCCGTCCGACCACGTCGGCCAGGCTCGCCTCCTGGGCCTCTCCGAAATCGATGCCGTTCTGACGGTATAGCGCATCGACGAGGGTCGCCTCCATGAAACCGTAGGTCAGGCCGGAGGTGTGGGTGAGCAGGTCGCGGATGGTGATCGGGCGTTGGGCCGGCTCGCTGTCGAATTTCGCTCGGTTGCCGCCGGTAAGAACCCGCATGTCCGTGAATTCGGGCAGGAAGCGGGTGACGGGATCGTCGAGTTGGAAGCGCCCCTCCTCGTAGAGCATCATCACCGCCACCGAGGTCAGCGGCTTGGTCATCGAGTAGATGCGCGCGATGGTGTCAGGCTTGAAGGCTGCGTTGCGGGCGATGTCGGCGCGGCCATGGGCGCGAAAGAACGCGGTCTGTCCGCCACGCGCCAGCATCACGGACAGACCCGCGACCTTGCTATCGCCGACCAGGCTCTGCATCCAGCCGTCGATGCGCTCCAGGCGATCCGGACAGAAGCCCAGAGCCCGTGGCTCGCATCCGATCTCACCCTGCATCCGCACGCTCCGTTCCGTGATCACCCTGTCCCGGCATAGCGCGGGAACGGTCCTGCGCAAGGCCTCGGCCAATCACCAGCCCATGCTTCCGGGACCGCCCTTGAAGGGGCCGATGATGCCCGGGCTGATCCAGCCGCCGTAGAAACCGCCCGGCTGCGGTGTCACCCGCGCATCGCCGACGAAGCATCCATCCATCGGCCCGGCATAGAAGGCGATGTAGCCGGCGATCGCGGAAAACCCAGGCGTCGGAGCGGGGTAGGCCCAGGCAGCGCCCTCGGCACGGGCCACGCCCGCCGCCACGTCGTACAAAACCGCGCGGCCCTTCCACTCGCAGATCCCCGCGCGGCGGGCGGGTCCGAGCACGCCGGCCACCACATCACCAGGCGGAAAGTAATAGGTTGGCGGATGACTCGTCTCCAGCACGCGATACCCGGCCCGGGTCTCGGCGATGGTCTGACCGGCCAAGGCAACCCGCAGGCGCGCGTCAACGGCCTCCAGCCGTGGTGGCCGCGGATAGTCCCACACGCTCTCCTCGTTCGGGCCGGGCGGGATCGGGGTGGGCCACATGGGTCGGAACCTTGCCTCGGTGGATCGGAAGCCCTGACAGATAGGGCAGGGCGGTGCGGCCGCCCGTTTTCCCCCGGCGCAGGGCATGGTAGCGCAGGCCCGGATCAGACGAAGGGACATCCCGCGTGACCGAGCCGACCGCGTTCGCCCTGTACCTCGACTTCGACGGCACTCTGGTGGAGATCGCCCCCAAGCCCGATCAGGTGCGGGTCGATCCGGCCCTCGCCCCGGCCCTGGAGCGCCTGCGCACCCGGCTCGGCGGCGCGCTCGCCATCGTCACCGGGCGGCCGATTGCGGTGATCGACGGCTTCCTCGCACCGGCGCGGTTCGACGTCGCCGGCCTGCACGGCGTCGAGAGCCGGGTCGACGGCGTGGTCTCGGGCGGGCGAGCAGAGGACCATCCCGAGTTGCGCGCTCAGGTTCCGGCCCTGCATGCGGCCGTGGCGGCGCTGGAGCATGTGCTGATCGAGGACAAGGGCGCTTCCGTAGCAGTCCATTGGCGCCTCGCCACGCCAACCGATGCCGCCGCGGCCGAAGACGCGGTCAAGGCCGCTGCGACCCATCTCGGGAGCGCCTACCGCCTCCAGCTTGGCAAGGCGGTCGGCGAAATCGTGCCCGCCTCCGCCACCAAGGGGCACGCCATCCGGGCGCTCGCCGGAAACCCGCCCTATGCGGGCCGCCGGGCGATCTTCCTTGGAGACGATCTCACCGACGAGAAGGCCTTCGCGGTGGTCAATGAGCTCGGTGGCATTAGCATCCGCATCGGGGGCGCCGAGACCATCGCATCGCGTCGCCTGATCGATCCTGAAGATGTCCGGCGCCTGATCTATGGATGGGCCGATGGCGCCCCCATCGATCCCGACGCCTTGCCGCCAGCCTAGAACCGCATTTCCGGCCCCCAATTTCCCGCCCAGCCCGGTCCCGGGCACCCGATGGAAGAGGCGCGCATGTTCGAGTTCCCCGTTCTCGTCGGTGATATCGGCGGCACCAACGCGCGCTTCGCTGTGGTGCCGGAGGCGGGCGCGAAGCCCATCCTGCTCTCCCACGAGGCGACGGCCGGCCATCCCGATCCCAGCGCCGCCATCCGGGCTTCGCTGGCCCAGGGTGACGGTCCCGCCCCGCGCTCGGCAATCCTCGCGGTGGCGGCCCGGGTCGACGGACCGGCGGTGCAGCTCACCAACGCCCATTGGGTGATCGAGGGTGCCCGGATCGGTCGGGATTTCGGCCTCTCGCGCTCCGTCGTCGTCAACGACTACGTGCCGGTCGCGGCAGGCGCGGCGGGGATCAGCCCCTCCGAGCTCACGCCGATCGGTCCTCATCGCGAGGAAGGCCGAGAGGGCGATCAAGGTGCCCGGCTGGTGCTCGGTCCTGGCACCGGCTTCGGCGCGGCGGCGCTGCTGCCGGTCGGCAAGCGGCTCGTCATCGTCTCCACCGAAGCGGGACACACGGATTTCGGACCGAGCAATGCCGCCGAGCACGCGCTGTGGCCGCACCTGGAGCGCGTCGAGGGTCGCGTGACCGTGGAGACTCTGCTCTCCGGCCCCGGCCTGACGCGGCTCCATGGGGCACTGCACCGTCTGCGCACCGGCACAGACGGCCCTCGGCGCGATCCGGCATCCGTGACCGAAGCCGGACTCTCGGGCACCGATCCGGATGCGGCAGCGTCCCTGAACCTTTTCGCGAAGCTTCTCGGCAGGGTCTGCGGCGATCTCGCCCTGACCTTCCTGGCGACCGGTGGCGTCTATATCGGCGGCGGGATCGCGCCCCGGATCATCGACGTGCTGCAGCGCGGAGCGTTTCGCGAAGCCTTCGAGCGCAAGCCGCCTTTCATCGCACAGATGCAGGTAATCCCCACCAGCGTCATCGCCGTGCACGATCCGGCCCTGACCGGCCTCGCCGCCCTGGCGAGCCAACCCGATCTGTTCGATTATCACGGTCAGGTCTGGCAGCCCGACTGATCGTCCGAAATCCGATGTGCACGCGCCGTACCGCCCTGTACCGGACCGGTCGCCTCTTCGCAGCCATGGTGGCCGTCGTGGCGATCACCATCGGCGTGCTGGTCCTGGCGGCGCTGATGACGGCGCACCCGGGCGATCCCGACCTCTATCCCGCTCGTGCAGAGGACGGCGAGACCATCAGCCTCGTCTCGCATGGCTGGCACTCCGGCCTGATCCTGCCCCGCGCGGCCTTGATCGGGCCCGGCGGGGGGCCGGCGCTTGCCAGCATCGCCACCCGGTTTCGCGCCTATCCGCAGATCGAATTCGGCTGGGGCGAAGCCCGTTTCTACCGGGCGACGCCGACCCTGGCGCAATTCGATGCTCGCCTCGCCCTTGAGGCCCTCTTCACGCCGGGGGGTCGCGCAGGCGTCATCCAGGTGGTCGGTCTGGAGCGTCCGGTGCGCGAGAGCTTTCCCGGTTCCGATATCATGCCCGTGCGGGTCTCGCGCGCCGGCCTCGCGCGCCTTCTCACCCGGTTAGAGGCAGGATTCGGCCTCGTGGAGGGACAGCCGATCGCCGGCGGACCAGGCCTCTACGGCCCGAGCCTGTTCTACGAGGGGACGGGACGCTTTTCCTACGCGAATGTCTGCAATCATTGGGCCGCACGGCTGCTGAATGCGGCCGGCCTCCCGATCACGCCAATCCTTGACACGTATCCGGCGGGCTTGCTCCTCGACCTGCGCTGGCGCGCCGGCCTCACGGCCCTTCCTGCCGCGACCGCGAACCTGTCCAAACCGTAATCCTGGCGCCACGCGGGGGTCAGGCGGCACGCCTTACAAACCGGATCACGGCGTGCCGATGCGCGCCACCCGATCCGGAGTCCATGATGATCGCTCAGCCCAACCGCCTGCGCCGCAATGCTCTCGCCTCGGTCACCGTTGCATCCCTCGTCGCGACGGGCGCCGCCGGCTTCGGCCTGACCCAACCGTCGACGCCGGCCTATGCCCAGTCCCTGTCCAAGAACCCGATCGAGACGCCCGACCATCCGCCGGGCTCCTTTGCCAGCGTCGTCGACAAGGTGAAGCCGGGCGTCGTCGCCGTGAAGGTGAAACTCGACGATAGCGCCACGTCGGACGATGACGACGGCCCCGGTCAGGGCCAGGGTCAGCAGGTTCCGCCTCAGCTCCGGGAGTTCTTCAAGCGCTTCGGCCAGGGTGGTCCGGGCCAGGGCCAGGGCCAGGGTTTCGGCGCGCCCAAGCGCCAGGGCCAACGCGGCGCCATGGGCTCCGGCTTCATCATCTCGGCCGATGGCTACGTGGTGACCAACAACCACGTCGTCGACAAGGCCAAGTCCGTGCAGGTGACGCTCGACGACAACCGCACCCTCGACGCGAAGGTCATCGGCAAGGACCCCAAGACCGACCTCGCTCTCCTGAAGATCACCGAGGGCGGGACCTTCCCATACGTCTCGCTCAGCAAGTCGGCCCCCCGAGTCGGTGACTGGGTGGTGGCCATCGGCAACCCGTTCGGCCTGGGTGGCACCGTCACTGCCGGAATCGTCTCGGCCCGCGGCCGCGACATCGGTGCCGGGCCTTACGACGACTTCCTGCAGATCGATGCGCCGATCAACAAGGGCAATTCCGGCGGCCCGACCTTCAACGTCGGCGGCGAAGTGGTGGGCGTGAACACCGCCATCGCGTCGCCTTCAGGCGGCAGCGTCGGTCTCGCCTTCGCGATTCCTGCGGAGACCGTTCAGGCGGTGGTCGACCAGCTCCGGGCCGACGGCAAGGTGGCGCGCGGCTATCTCGGGGTTCAGGTCCAGCCGGTGACGAAGGACATCGCCGACGGCCTCGGCCTCGACAAGGCCAAGGGCGCCCTCGTGGACCACGCCGAGGCCGGGACCCCCGCGGCCAAGGCCGGTCTGAAATCCGGTGACGTCATCGAAACCGTCAACGGCACGCCGATCAACGATGCCAGGGAGCTGTCCCGCAAGATCGCCGGCATCAAGCCGGGTGCCAAGGTCGAGCTGACCTACCTGCGCGGCGGCAAGTCCGATACCGCGACCGTGGAACTCGGTGTCCTGCCGAACGACACCCGGGTGGCGAACAACGATCGCGGTTCGTCGGCAAACGGACAGCCGCGTCTGGGCCTCAGCCTCGCTCCGGCCTCCGAAGTCGGTGCCGGCTCCGAAGGTGTGGCGGTGATGGAGGTCGATCCGGATGGTCCGGCAGCGGCCAAGGGTATCGAGCAGGGCGACATCATCCTCGATGTCGCAGGCTCCAGCGTCTCGCAGCCCTCCGAGGTCGCCGAGCGGATTCGCTCCGCCGAGACGAGCGGCCGGAAGGCGGTCTTGATGCGCGTCAAGAGCCAGAAGGGCGTCACCCGCTTCGTGGCGGTGGCCCTGAACAAGGCAGGCTGATCCCGAGCGGGCTGATCCCAACCCGCCTCGCATCGCGAAAAACGAACCCGGCGCCGGCTCATTGCATGGGCCGGCGCCGCCCGTCGTCCGGGCCCCGATGACGTCAGGTCTTTGGCGGGTTCAGGTCTTCGAATGCGTCCGGGGACGCACTGTCAGGTTATGTCAGGCGGCATACGTGACCGTCTCGCAGGTTTCCTTCGCAGAATCTGCGACTCAAGCCCTCGTGCAGCCTCATACGGAGTCCCGTATGGCTCGGTCCTGACCGAGCTTGCCCGGGAACACGGGGTCAAGGATGGCGCGGTGGTGCTAGCTTGGCTTCTCAGGCGCTCGCCCGTGCTGCTTCCGATTGCCGGCACCGGCGATCGGCAGCATCTGGCCGACAACATGGCGGGCGCAGGCCTCGATTGGAGTGAGGCCAAGTACAACGCCCTCGACGCCCAGGGGTGCGCGGCTTGGCAGACCACGCAACCCTGATCCGTCGCGGGCTGCATTTCAAACGGGGTGACGCAGGCGGCGCGAGGCGTCATGGTGCGCCGCGTTTGCCGCTCGCGCGGCCTCACTCGGACTCGAGACATCATGACGACGATCGCCGACCGCAGCCCGGCCGAACTCGCGGATCTGCGCGCCCAGGCTCAAGCGGCCTATGACGCCTTCAAGGCGCGGGGCCTCAAGCTCGACATGACGCGTGGCAAACCGGCGCCCGAGCAGCTCGACCTGTCGTCCGGTATGCTCGCGCTGCCCGGCAACGGCGACTACACCACTGCAGCCGGGGAGGATGCCCGCAATTATGGCGGCCAGCAGGGCCTGCCCGAGTTGCGCGCGCTGTTCTCGCACCTCATCGACGCGCCGGCGGACCAGATCGTGGTCGGAGGCAATTCGAGCCTCGCCCTGATGCACGACACCATCGCGTGGGCGCTGCTGAAGGGCGTACCGGGGTCCGAGCGGCCCTGGTCGAAGGAGGACGCTCCGGTCTTCCTCTGCCCGGTCCCGGGTTACGACCGCCACTTCGCCCTGTGCGAGGAATACGGCATCCGCATGATCCCCGTGCCGATGACGGGACAGGGACCGGACATGGACGTGGTCGAGGGTCTCGTCGCCGACCCGGCCGTCAAGGGCATGTGGTGCGTCCCGAAATACGCCAATCCGTCCGGTGAGATCTTCTCGGACGAAACTGTGCGGCGCCTCGCCGCGATGAAGACCGGCGCTCCCGACTTTCGCCTGCTCTGGGACAACGCCTACGCGGTGCATCACCTGACGTCGGATCGCCATCCGGTGCAGGATATTCTCACCGCCTGCACCGAGGCCGGCAACCCGAACCGTCCCTTCCTCTACGCCTCGACCTCGAAAATCACGCTTGCGGGCGCCGGTCTTGCGGTCTTCGCCGGCTCGCCCGAGAACACGCGCTGGTTCCTGGCTCGATCCGCGAAGCAGACCATCGGTCCGGATAAGCTCAACCAACTGCGCCACGTGCGCTTCTTGCGGGATGGCGCTGGCCTTCAGGCCCACATGGACGCCCACCGCGCCCTGATCGCGCCCAAATTCGCTGCCGTGCAGGCGGCGCTTGACCGGCACCTCAGCGGCACGGGTGCCGCACGCTGGACGCGGCCGGAGGGAGGCTACTTCATTACCGTGGAAGCCCGTGAGGGCACGGCCACCGAGGTGGTGCGGTTGGCCAAGGATGCCGGCATCGCCCTCACGCCGGCCGGAGCGACCTCGCCCTACGGCCGTGATCCGAAGGACAGCGTCCTGCGTCTCGCGCCCACCTATCCCAGCCTCGACGACGTCACGAAGGCGGCCGAGGGCATCGCGCTGTGCATCCTTCTTGCATCCCTCGACGCCGAACACAGGACCCGTGAACGAGCGGCGGCCTGAGACCTGCCTCGGCATCCGGGTCACAGATCGGATGCCGAGGCGTGGGGCCGGGAGGCGCCAGGATGACGACGGTCAGGACGTGACGACGGTGAGGACGTGACGACGATCAGAACATGGCGGTGGGACGGTCCGCCGTGCCGGGCGGTCGTGACGGTCGTCATGCTCCTCTGCGCCGCAACGCAGGCGCAGGCACGCTCCGCCTGGATCACCGGCACCTTCGTCTATGCCGATCTCTGCACCGTTCGGGACAATGGCGCACGCAACGGACACCGGGTCATGCTGCGGCGCTCGCCAAACGGCAATGCCGTGACCTTCGAGGGCGCGGACCACATCGGCCCCGTTGCGGTTGAAGCCATGAGCCTCGACGATTCCACCAGGGCGCTTACCTTCGCGGTCTCGACCGAGACGGGCGCGATTCGTTTCCAGGGCGTCGTCGAACCCGGCGCTCTGACGGGCACCATCGAGGACGAGGCGGGGCTGCATGCAGTTCATCTGCCCCGTGTGTTGCGCTCGCGCACCCATGAAACTTGCTCCGATGAGATCACCGGGGCGATCGGCCAACGCCAATAAGTGTGGGACTTGGAGTGTGGGCCTTGAGCTGGGCGTGCGTTAAATCAACACGATGACGATTTCCGTTCGCCTTTCCTCGATTCTTGCCGCGATCACCCTGGTCTCCCTGGCTCCGGCCCAGGCAGCGGATACGTGTGATACCCTTACCGTCCGCATGATCCGTGCAACGGGAGCATCGCTGGCCGGACGCGTCGGCTCCCGGGCCGTCTTCCGGGCGGCCGATGCGGAACGCATGAGCCTGGATTGCCGGGCGCCGCGCCGGATGGTCCTCATCGCCCGTGAACGCGAACCAAGCCGCCGGTTCTACGAACTGATCGGTGACGCCGCGCAGGCCTTGACCGGCGCGAGCGCCGAAGCGGCAGAGACGCTGGCGCTGGTCCTGCATCAGGAGGCCCTGGTGACAGGACGTCCACAGCAGGGGACGACCAGGCGGGTCGCCATTCGATGCGAAACCGCTTCGGATGCAGACCCCTTCGCCGGTTTGCGTACCCGTTGCATCCTCGCACCCCTCCCGGTTCCTCATGCGAAGCCCGTGCTTCGACGCCGGGCCGACCTTTTCGTTGGGACCACAGCGGGCTAGACCGGCGTCATGCCTGAGATCACCCCCTCCACCGCTCCCGTGGTCACCGCTGGTTCGGTCGCCTTCGCCAACCACCTGCCCTTCGCGCTGATCGCCGGCCCCTGCCAACTCGAGAGCCGCGACCACGCCATCGAGATCGCCGACGCCTTGAAGGCGATGACCGACCGCCTCGGGATCGGCCTGGTGTTCAAGGCCTCGTTCGACAAGGCCAATCGGACCTCCGGCAGCACCGCTCGCGGGCTCGGCCTCGAAGGGGCGCTGCCGATCTTTTCCGAGATCAAGGACCGTTTCGGCCTGCCCGTGCTCACGGACGTGCACGAGGCGGCGCAGTGTGGCCCCGCCGCCGAGGTCATCGACATCCTCCAGATTCCGGCCTTCCTATGCCGGCAAACCGACCTGTTGCTCGCGGCCGCCGCAACCGGACGCGTGGTGAATGTGAAGAAGGGCCAGTTCCTCGCACCCTGGGACATGGCCCACGTCGCCGCCAAGGTGACGGGGGCCGGCAATCCCAACGTGCTGGTGACCGAGCGCGGCGCCTCGTTCGGATACAACACCCTCGTCTCCGACATGCGCAGCCTGCCGATCATGGCGCAGGTCACGCATGGTGCCCCTGTGGTGTTCGACGCCACCCACTCGGTGCAGCAGCCCGGCGGGCAGGGCGCGACCTCGGGCGGTCAGCGCGAATTCGTCGCCGTGCTCGCCCGCGCGGCCGTCGCCGTCGGTGTGGCCGGGCTTTTCATCGAGACGCATCCCGACCCGGACCATGCCCCCTCGGATGGCCCGAACATGGTGCCGCTGAAAGCGATGCCGGCCTTATTGGCCGAGCTCCAGGCGTTCGACCGGCTGGCAAAGGCGCGAGTGACCGACGCGTAGAGCGCGATCGTCACAGACCTTCCGGCAGCCTGTACAAATGCAGACGCTGCTCCGGCACCCCAGACCTACAACAGGCAGCGGAACCGGACGCGCGATCCGCTCCGAATCTTCATCCGATCCTGTGAGGGGAACGATCAGGTCAGCTTGACGTTGGAATATCCAATACATTCTCGAACGCTGAGGGATACTCATGCGCAAGCTCGCTCTCGTTTCTGCCCTGACCCTTTCGCTGGGTGGACTCGCTGCCACAACTTCGGCTGAAGCCGGCCCACGTGGACATGGTTACGGCCATGGCGGATACGGTCACGGTCACGCCTACGGTCATCGCGGGTACGGTCGTGGCTATGCTTATGGCGGCCGTCGTCGCGGCATCGGAACCGGTGCTGCCGTGGGCCTGGGCATTGCCGGTCTCGCCGCCGGTGCCATCGCCGCCGGTGCAGCACGGGACGCCTATTACCGGGACGGCTATGCCCGTCCGGCCTACGGCTACGGTGCTCCCGCTTACGGTTACGGCTACTAAGTTCTTCGAATCATTTGTCTGAATGGGGCAGTCGGCGTGTGCCGGCTGCCCTTTTTCATGGGTTCTCGCTCGGCCTGCCATTTGTCATCGCAACCTGTGGGTTGTTAATTATTAGAAGAAGTTGCATGGGATCGCTTCCGGACATTTCCGATGGGCGATCGTCGATGCCATTCCTCCTCGCGGTCGCGGGCATGCTCGCGACAGGGCTGGCCTACTGGATCCGGTATGGCGATGGGATGGTCCAGATTGACCACACCCTGCACGATTGGCGCAAAGGCCGCCGGCGCAGGGCGGGGGATCTCCAGCAACGCTTGGCGCCGCTCAAAGCGATGCGGGAGCCGGCGGATGCCGCCGGGGTTCTGTTGACGCTGGTTGCTCGCCAGCGCGGCGTGCCGACGCCGGAACAGGAGAATGAAATACTGTCTCGAATGCGTTCAATCACCGCGATCCCGGAGGAAGACCTCGCGATCCGGATGGCGGTGATCCGCCACGCGGCGAACCAGTCCCCCGACAATCAGGATGCGATCGCGGTCCTGGCGCCGCTCCTGCACGACAGGCTCACCCCCTACGAGGTCGAGGACCTGGTCGACATGCTCCAGGCCGTGGCGTCCCTCCATGGCGGCCCAACGGAGGGGCAGAGCCACCTCATCGACCAGGTCCACCGCGCCATCATTGAGGATCGGTAGTCCGTTCGAGCATCCGCGCTCTCAGCGGGCCCGGTAGGGGGGCACGCCGGGATCCGGAAGCCAGACGGATTTCAGCGGCTCGCCGGTCTGCCAGAACACGTCGATGGGAATGCCGCCGCGTGGGTACCAGAAGCCCCCGATGCGCAGGTAGCGGGGCGCCAGCAACTCCGTGAGGCGCAAACCGATCCCCACCGTGCAATCCTCGTGGAAGGCCCCGTGATTGCGGAAGGCTGTCAGGTAAAGCTTGAGCGACTTCGATTCGACGAGCCATTGATCCGGCACGTAGTCGATCACCAGGATGGCGAAGTCCGGCTGGCCGGTGACGGGGCAGAGCGAAGTGAACTCCGGCACGGTGAAGCGGGCGAGATAGTCAGTGCCCGGATGCGGGTTCGGCACCCGGTCGAGGCGGGCCTCGCCGGGACTGGTCGGCAGGGGCGTCGTCTGTCCGAGTTGCAAGCTCTCGGCGCCTGAAGGTGGCTGCGTCATGGGCAAAATCTTCCGGTGACGGGGGCGACACGCTTGTCGCACAGGTCACGCCTTATGCTGAAATCCAACCAATTTGCCGCCCAAGTGGCGACGGTGAGTGGCAGGCGCGATGTCCGCGTGCCATATGGGAACCATGAGCGACGAAAACACGGCCACCTATCCCTACACTCTGGAGATCCAGCCGCCCAAGGCGCCCGGCAGTCCATACCAATGGGCCATCCGCCGGAAGGGTAAGCTGATCCAGCGATCCGACCGCAATCACCCGACCGAAGCCAAGGCGCGTGAGAACGGAATGGCGCAGATCGAGCTGCTTCTGTCCGGAGCCGGTGACCGCTAGGCCACTTCCCTTCGATTCAGGCGCAACGATCAATCCCCTGCGGCCGACGGGCTGGAATACCAGTTCCAGCGCGCCGGCGCTCTTGCAGGAGGCGACAGGACGCTTGCCGGACGCGAAGCGTTGACGGATAAGCCTCGGCGAAATCGTCCGGTCCCGGGGCATGTCATCCGGACATCCTTGGGCATCGGACCCGGCCTCGCGTGACGAGGCCTCGATAAGCCGCACCGTCCGCAAAGGCGCTTCCATGACCGCGATCACGAACATCGCCGCCCGTGAGATCCTCGACAGTCGAGGCAACCCGACCATCGAGGTCGACGTGTTGCTCGAAGACGGCTCCTTCGGGCGTGCCGCTGTTCCCTCGGGCGCCTCCACCGGCGCGCACGAGGCCATGGAACTGCGTGACGGGGACAAGGGTCGGTACGGCGGCAAGGGTGTCCGCAAGGCGGTCAATGCGGTGCAGTCGGACATCCTCGACGCCATCGGCGGCATGGATGCCGAGGATCAGATCGCCATCGACGAGGCGATGATCGAGCTCGACGGCACGCCCAACAAGAGCCGCCTCGGCGCCAACGCAATCCTGGGCGTGTCACTCGCTGTCGCCAAAGCCGCCGCCGAGACGGCAGGCCTGCCGCTCTACCGCTACATCGGTGGAACCCAGGGCCGGGTACTGCCTGTGCCGATGATGAACATCATCAACGGCGGTGCCCATGCCGACAACCCGATCGACTTCCAGGAATTCATGATCATGCCGGTGGGCGCGTCCTCGCTTGCCGAAGCCGTGCGCATGGGTGCTGAGGTGTTCCACACCCTCAAGGGTGCATTGAAGAAGGCCGGCCACAACACCAACGTGGGCGACGAGGGCGGTTTTGCCCCGAACCTGCCCTCGGCTGAGGCCGCTCTCGATTTCGTGATGCAATCGATCCAGGCCGCTGGTTTCAAGCCCGGCACCGACATGGTGCTGGCTCTCGACTGCGCAGCGACCGAGTTCTTCAAGGATGGCGCCTACCACTACGAGGGTGAGGGCCAGACCCGCGATATCGAGGCGCAGGTCGCCTATCTGGCGGGGCTCGTCGACGCCTACCCGATCCTGTCGATCGAGGATGGTATGTCGGAGGACGATTGGGAGGGCTGGAAGCTTCTCACCGAGCGTGTCGGCGACCGTTGCCAGCTGGTCGGCGACGACCTGTTCGTCACCAACGTGACACGCCTGTCGCGCGGCATCGCCGAGCAGACGGCCAACTCGATCTTGGTGAAGGTGAACCAGATCGGTTCGCTCACAGAAACGCTGGCCGCCGTCGATATGGCCCAGCGGGCCGGCTACACGGCCGTGATGTCCCATCGCTCCGGCGAGACCGAGGATTCGACCATCGCTGACCTCGCGGTTGCGACGAACTGCGGACAGATCAAGACCGGCTCGCTGGCGCGCTCCGACAGATTGGCCAAGTACAATCAGCTCATCCGCATCGAGGAAGGCCTTGGTTCACAGGCCCTCTATGCCGGTCGTAATGCCCTGAAGGCGCTGGCCCGTCGCTGAACCCGGTCTGAGAGACCCATGCGGGACAATGACACGGTCGCGAAGCGATTCACGACCGTGTCACGGGGGCTCGTCACCCTATCTTCCAAGGCATGACTCCGACCGCGCCATCGTCGCCGACCCTGACCGTCTATTATGACGGGGCCTGTCCTCTTTGCGCTGCTGAGATCCGGCTCTACCGGCGCTCGCTGGGCGGAGAGCGGGTCGCTTGGATCGACGTCGCCGCCGAAGACCCCGCGGATCTCGGTCCCGACCTGACCCGAAGCGCAGCCCGTGCCCGCTTCCATGTCCGCCGCCCGGATGGTGCGCTGGCATCGGGAGCGAGAGGTTTCGCTGCGCTCTGGGCCGTGCTGCCGCGCTGGCGTATCCTTGCCCATCTCGCTCGCCTGCCTGGGCTGATCAGCCTCGGCGAGGTCGCCTATCGCTTGTTCCTACCGCTGCGACCGTGGATCGCCCGCTTCCTCCCAGGCCGCAGAGCAAGCTGTGACAAGGCTTGTGGAGACAAGGCTTGCGGATAAGGCATCTCCGCGCGAGAGCAGGATCGAATCGCGAATGGTCGAGACGATCCTCACATGCTGAATCCCTTTCAGGCCTTCTGGCTCCGTCCGCGCCTTCTCGCCTCCGTAGGGCTCACCCTCGTCCTCGCGTTGATTCTTCCCTTCGCAGACCTGTCGGTTCGGCTGCTGCTCGGCTGGTGCCTCGGCGTTCTCGCCTATTGCGGGTTGATCGTCGGGAAAGCAGCGCGTCAGTCGCAGGACTCGCTGCGTAGGGAGTCGTCGCGCCTGGACGACAGTGCTCTCACCGTAACGCTCTTCGCGATTCTGGCGGCCGCCGCGAGCTTCGGCGCCGTGGCGATGCTGGTACTCGGCGGCAATGGAAGCGAAGCGTATCGTTTGAGCCACCTCGCGCTCGCCGCAGCGACCATGATCTGCGCTTGGCTCTTCGTGCAGGTGGTCTTCACGGTGCACTACGCGCACCTGTACTACGGGACCGAAGCGGACACATCGCGCCGCGGACTCGACTTCAATGGCGACGAGAACCCGGATTTCTGGGACTTCTTCTATTTCTCCGTGACCATCGGGGCGACGTCGCAGACATCGGATACCGATATCACCAGCAAGGCGATGCGCCGTGTTGCGACAGTGCAGACCATCTACGCCTATATCTTCAATACCAGCGTGCTGGCCCTCGCCATCAACATGGCGGCCGGTGTTGCCCAGCGTTGAGCCCCATCATCGGGCCGCCTCTACCGCCTCCTGTGCATCCTCGTGATCCTGCGCCGTGGCTTGCGGGGCATCCTGCAGGCGTGGCGCCCGATCCGTGCGGCAGAGGCTGATCAGGATTGGAAAGTGGTCGGACTGGATATGAGGCAATCGCTCGATCCGGCCGAGGAGAAAATCGTCGCTGAAGAACACATGGTCGAGGGGCCAGCGCAGCAGCGGCCATTTGGCGTTGAAGGTCGGATAGAGACCACGGCCGATCCGCGGATCGAGGAGACCGCTGATACGCTGAAACAGGTCGTTCGTCTTCGACCAGGCGACGTCGTTCAGGTCGCCTGCCACCACTGCCGGGCCCCCCTCCGCCGCAACCTCGCGCGCCACCATCACGAGTTCGGCGTCACGCGGCGCGCTGCTCTGACCCGGATGAGGCGGCCTGGGATGCACGCCGAAGAAGGTAAAGCGCTCTCCCGAGCGGAGCGTCACACCGGTGCGCACGGAGGGGACGTCGTCCTGCAGCAGGAAACGCACCTCCGGGTTATCTAAAGCGAGCTTGGAATAGAACATCAGCCCGTAGGTGTTGTGCTGCGGCTGGGCCACTCCGTATGGATACCGCGTCCGCAGGGGTTCCAGAGCCTCCGCCCAGAGTTCGTCGGTCTCGACGAGCAGCAACAGGTCGGGATCCTGCTTGGTGACGAGGTCGAGCAGGGACGCGTAGGCGCGGTTCGATTCCAGCACGTTCGCGATCATGATCGAGAAGCCCGCCTCCGAGCGGCAGGATTCCGGCTCTGCCGCGGCCGCCTGCGGCGAGACCAATCGGGTGAACGGGTAGATGCAGACCAGTTGGTAGGCTAGGGCTGCGGCGAGCGCGGCAACGAGTGTGAGACCCGAAGTGTCGCGGGCAGCGATCAGCAATCCCAGGATCACGGCCACGATCAGGGCCGCAATCTGCAATCGCGGGAAGTCGAAGGTGCGGATGAAGCCGGAATTGCTGGGAATGAAGGGCAGCAGGGTCGCGACCACGAGGATCCCCCCGGCGGCCTTCAGGCCGATCTCCACCCACATCACAGCCACACCGCGCTCCCCGTGCCGTCGCCGGCACGCCGTGGCCAAGCACTTCGAAACGTCCGAGGCCCGGAATGGTGCCCACGCGACAGGTCTGGAGCCCCGCCATGAACCCTGAGGCGGATCCAATCACCGCCGCGCAGGCTCGTGCCGACCGGGTCCTGGAACGCCTCGCAGCTCTGGCCGGCACGGCCTTCGCGGCGGGCGAGGACACCCGTGCCCTTGCGGGACTCCCACTCGGACGCGAGGCGTTGGCAGCCCGTCTCGGTGTGGATACGGAACCGCCTGCCTGGTGGGACGCCAAGCAGGCCGGCTTGGCCCTGGCTGGAGCGGATCTCACCGACGCACACCTCGAGGACGTGGATCTCTCCGGAGCGAACCTCTCAGGTGCGACGCTGGCCGGCGTGCTCGGCCGGTCCGCCGATTTTACCGGTGCCACCGTGGAGGAGGCGAACTTCGCCAATGCCGACCTCAGCGGCGCGCGCTTCACTGGCATTGCCGGGGGCGAGGCGAACTTCGACGATGCGATGCTGGAGGATGCGCGTTTCGACGGTGCGGCGATGCGCTTCGCCAAGCTGCGTCGTGCGCTCCTCGATGGAGCCAACTTCGAGGGCGCCGACCTCTGGGGCGCCGATTTCACCGGGGCCGACGCCGACTACACCCATTTTCGCGGCGCTCGCCTGGACGAGGTGAAGCTCGTGGGCGTCAACCTGACCTACGCCGATTTCGAGGGCGCCAGCCTCAAGAAGACGCAGCTGACCGGCTCGCGCCTGCGGGGCGCCAACCTCACCGGCGTGAAGTTGGACGGGGCCAACCTGTCGGAGGCGGACCTCTCCGAGACCAGCCTCGTACGCCTCAACCTCTCCACCTGCGACCTGCGCCACGCGCGCTTCGCCGGCGCCTGGCTCAACGGCACCCGGATGCGGGTGGACCAGCTTGGCGGCGCGGTGGGCGAGGAGGTCGCTCGAGATTACCCCGCGGCTCAGGCGAGCTATCTGGCGCTCGAGCAGAATTTCAAGAGCATCGGCAGCCAGGACGCGGCAAGCTGGGCCTATAAGCGCGGTCGCCGGATGGGTCGTCTCCATGCGGGCGCTCAGGCGCGGGCAGCCTGGGACGCGCGTTCTGGCCCGGACCTGCTCCGCCACGGTTATCAATGGGTCGCGGATCGCTTCGTGGAGTGGCTTTGCGACTATGGCGAAAGCCTGTCGCGGATCGCCCGCGCCTTCGTCATCCTCATCGGCGTCTTCGCAGCGCTCTACGGTCTGACCGGTGGATTGATTCCCGAGGGCAGCGACGGCCGGCCGACCTACAACCCTCTGGACCTGGTGAGCTACAGCGCTCTCAACATGATGACCGCCAATCCTCCCGAGATCGGCGTCAAACCCGTGGGACGCGTCACCAATCTTCTCGTCGGCATCGAGGGCGCGGCTGGCATCATCCTGATGGGTCTGTTCGGCTTCGTGCTCGGCAATCGCCTGCGGCGCTGAGCGCACTCCTTCCCCCGACAGGCAACTTCGCATTGATGGCTCAGCAGAACGCGCTTCTCGCGGAACTCTACGAGGGCGATACGGGCCGCGCCCATCGCTTCCGCTATGGCCTCCTCCTCTTCGATGCGGCGACCGTGGTCTACGTCGTGGGGACCTCGTTCCTGCCGCGTCAGGCCTGGATCGAGCGGATCGATATCGCTTTCGGCCTCGTGGTCCTCCTGGACTTCCTGGCCCGGCTCGCCATCAGTCGGAATCGATCGCGGGAGTTCCTGCATCTCTCGACCTGGGCCGACATCGCCGCTTTGGTCTCGTTTCTGGCACCGGTGATTGGCGAGGGCGTCGGCTTCCTGCGCATCCTCCGCACCCTCCGCCTTCTGCGCACCTACCAGCTCCTCGACCGGTTGCGTGCCGACAGCGCGGTCTTCCGCGCCAACGAGGACGCGATCCTGGCGGCCACCAACCTCGCGGTGTTCGTGTTCGTGATGACCGGGATCGTCTACGCAACCCAGCACGGCACCAATCCGGCGATCGGCAATGCCATCGACGCGCTCTATTTCACCGTGACCTCGCTGACGACTACTGGATACGGGGACATCACCCTGCCGGGCCCAACGGGGCGCCTGATCTCGGTCGCGGTGATGATCTTTGGTGTGACCCTGTTCCTGCGCCTTGCCCAGGTGCTGTTCCGGCCACCCAAAATCCGATTTCCTTGCCCGACCTGTGGTCTGCAGCGCCATGATACGGATGCCGTCCACTGCAAGGCCTGTGGCACCCGCCTCGCCATTCCCGACGAGGGCAGCGACTGACGATCCGGTGGGACACGCAGCCTGCGCAACCCGGCGCGTTGACCAAAGACAGGTTGGCGATGAACGGACGGACCGGCGGCGCGTTTGCGAGCGTCGATGCAATCTCCTTGCTCGCGTCCCCCCTGCTCGTGTCCCGCCTTGCTCGTGTCCACGGCTCATTGACGTAAGTCCGCCTCCATCGCTTCCGGCCTCTGCGAGGGCGCCCTGTCCGGGCACGCAGACCGGCAGCAAAGCGCCATCGCGATGTTCCGTTCGTCCCTTCGCCCACCGGGTCACCCACCGCATGAAGTCCACCACATGAGCAATGCCTCGCCTCCGCGTTCCGATCGAGCCTGGCGCAAGCCCCGCCTTCTCGCGGGTCTACCCAGCTCGCCGCTCGCCCTGGTGCTGATCGGCCTGGCGGTCGCGGCTGGAATCGGGAACTACCTGGCCGGCGAGGCGAGCCGCGCACAGGGCGCTCGCCAGCATGCCATCCTCAGCCAGAGCGAGCGCCTGCTCTCGAACATGGTTGAGCTTGAGACCGGCATGCGGGGCTACGTGCTGTTCGGGGACGAGGCCTATCTTGAGCCTTATCAGGCGGCGCAGGACACCATCGACGGTCAGTTGAACGCCATCGAGACGCTGTCCACGCAAACGGATGATCAAGGGCCGCAGCACATCCGCGACCTGCGCCGCTTCGTCGAGACGAAGCGCGCCTACGCAGCCCGGGTGATCGCGCTGCGTCGGGAGCAGGGCTACGACGCCGCCGTGGGGCTTGCCCGGATGGGCGAGGGCAAGCGCTCGATGGACGAAGTGCGGGCCGCGGTGAAGGCGGTTCAGAACCACGCCAATGCGGTCCTGGCGACGAGCGAGGCACGGGACCGGGTACTCTCCCTTGTCCTGTCCCTGGTTTCGATTGCGGCCGCCCTCGGTGCCGTCGCGTTGCTCGGACGACTCGCACTGGTGCGCCGGCGCGACGAGCAGCGCACGGCGGCTCTCCTCGACGGCGTATTTGCCAACGCGCCCGTCGGGCTCGGCTTCCTCGATCGCGACCTGACGATCCAGCACATGAACCGGGCGCTCGCCACCATGAACGAGCGCGGCTTCGGGGCCGATCTCGGGGCGCCGATCTGGGCCCATGTGCCGACCCTGCAGGAGCAGCTGATTCCGAAGCTCAAGGCCGCTCGCGACGAGGGCCTCGTCACCACCAATGTCGACGTGGCGGTCTCGACGCCGAGCGCCCCCCGCGGGGTGCGCCATTTCCAGATGAGCTTTTATCCCCTGCGGGGGCGGGGCGGTTCGTCCGGCGCGGGTAAAGCCCAGGCCGACGGCGTCGGATTGGTGGTTTCGGACGAGACTCTGCGCAAGCTCTCCGAAGAGCGCATGCGCCACAGCGAGGAGCGCTTCCGGTCTCTTACCGAGGCCACAAGCGCCATCGTCTGGACCACGACGCCCGAGGGCGGCTTCGAGGTGACGCCCTCCGAATGGACCCGCTTCACCGGTCAGACGCCCCAGGAGGCCGCGGGGGCCGGATGGCTGAAGGCCATCCACCCGGATGACCAGAGCCGCACCAACGAGACCTGGGTGCGGGCCGTAGAGAGCCTTTCACCCTACGAGATCGAACATCGGATCCGCCGTCACGACGGCGTCTGGCGGATCATGTCCGCCCGGGCGGTCCCCATCCTGGAGGAAAATGGCAGCATTCGCGAATGGGTCGGAACCCATTCGGATGTGACGGCACGGAAAGAGGCCGAGCTGGCGCTGGAAGCGGCCAAGGAGGCGGCCGAGGAGGCCAATCGCGCCAAGAGCCAGTTCCTCGCCAACATGAGTCACGAACTGCGCACCCCGCTCTCCGCGGTAATCGGCTACTCGGAGATGCTGCAGGAGGAAATCGAGGATCTAGGCGAGGAAGGACTCCTCGCCGACATGCGCAAGATCGAGTCGAATGCCCGCCACCTTCTGGGCCTGATCAACGATGTGCTCGATCTGTCAAAAATCGAGGCCGAGCGCATGGAGGTTTACGCCGAAACCTTCTCCGTCTCGGAGACCGTGCGTGACGTCGCCTCCACGGTAGAATCGCTCATCGAGAAGAAGGGCAACACCCTCGCCCTCGAAATCGCGGACGACCTCGGCGAGGCGCAGACCGACCAGACCAAGCTGCGCCAATGCCTGATCAACCTCCTCAGCAACGCCGCAAAGTTCACCGAGGGCGGACGGATCGTGCTGGCGGTTTCGCGCATGACGCGCGACGAGGCCGCTTGGCTCAACTTCCGCGTCACCGACACGGGCATTGGCATGAACGCCGAGCAGCAGGCCAAGCTGTTCCAGCGCTTCACCCAGGCTGACGCTTCGACCACCCGGCGTTTCGGCGGAACGGGCCTCGGCCTCGCCATCACCCGCGCCTTCGCAGAGATGCTGGGCGGCCGGATCGAGGTCGAGAGCGAGGAAGGGTCCGGCACCACCTTCACCCTGGTGGTGCCCGCAGTCTATGTCCCCGCAAGCCCCGAGGCAGCCGTCGCGCACGACCATGGCGCCCTGCACCTGACGCACGAGGCACGGCCGATCCCCGGCGGACACGTCCTCATCATCGATGACGACGCCTCGACCCGCGACCTTCTCGCGCGTTTCTTGCAGAAAGACGGCTTCACCGTTGCCACAGCCCGCGACGGGCGCGAAGGCATCGAGCGGGCCCGCGAACTGAAGCCTCGCGTCATTCTCCTCGACGTGACGATGCCGCGCATGGATGGCTGGTCGGTGCTGCGCACCCTGAGAGCGGATCCGGAACTCGGCACGACACCGATCATCATGGTGACGGTGCTCGACGAGCAGAACCTCGCCTTCTCCCTCGGGGCCACCGACTATCTGCAGAAACCGATCGAGTGGACGCAGCTCAAATCCGCGATGGATCGGTTCAAACCCTCCGAGCACAAGGGACCGGTACTCATCATCGACGACGATCCCGATGCCCGGGAACGGCTGTCGGCGATGCTGACGCGCGAAGGCTGGCGGGTCGCCTCGGCGGAGAACGGCGTCGCGGGACTCGAGGCGACGGCGGCCAAGAAGCCCTGCCTCATCCTCCTCGACCTGATGATGCCGGAGATGGACGGCTTCGGATTCCTGCGGGCACTGCGCGAACGCGCGGAGTGGCGCGACATTCCGGTGGTGGTGCTGACCGCCAAGGACATCACCGCGGAAGATCGGCGCCGCCTCGCAGGACGCGCCGACCGCGTCTTGCAGAAGGGTGGTCTGAGCCTCACCGACCTCGCAGCATCCCTCCGCCCGCTGGTGGCTCCGGGGGTGTAGGCGCGGGGGCGGCCGGGCGCCTCACGTGCCTTGCCGCCCTTGCCGGCCCGGCCTATAGCCCTGGACCCAGCATGACAGCCGCGCCTCAAAGTTTCCCCCACCGGCACCTGCTCGGTATCGAAGGGCTCTCGCGGCCCGATATCGAGATCCTCCTTGATCGGGCGGAGGAGGCGGTGGCACTCTCCCGCCAAGTCGAGAAGAAGCGCGCCACATTGCGGGGCCGCACCCAGATCAACCTGTTCTTCGAGCCCTCGACGCGGACGCAGAGTTCGTTCGAGCTGGCCGGCAAGCGCCTCGGCGCGGACGTCATGAACATGTCCGTGGCCTCGTCCTCGGTGAAGAAGGGCGAGACCCTCATCGACACCGCCGCTACCCTGAATGCCATGCGGCCCGACATCATCGTGGTGCGCCACCATGCGGCGGGCGCCGTGCATCTCCTCGCCCGCAAGGTCGATTGTGCCGTGGTCAATGCCGGGGATGGCGCGCACGAGCATCCGACCCAGGCCCTTCTCGATGCCCTGACCATTCGGCGCAACAAGGGTCGGATCGAGGGCCTTCGGGTCGCCATCTGCGGCGATGTCCTGCACAGCCGCGTCGCACGCTCCAACCTGATCCTGCTCCAGGCGATGGGTGCCCGGGTGCGTATCATCGGGCCCTCGACCCTGCTACCCGCCGGCATCGAGCGCTTCGGCGTCGAGGTCTTCACGGACATGCGCAGGGGCCTGGAGGGCTGTGACATCGTCATGATGCTGCGCCTGCAGCGCGAGCGCATGAACGGCTCGTTCGTGCCCTCCGTGAAGGAGTATTTCCGTTATTTCGGGCTCGATGCCGACAAACTGCGGCTGGCCGCCCCCGACGCCCTGGTGATGCATCCGGGTCCGATGAACCGGGGCGTCGAAATCTCGTCCGAGATCGCCGATGGGGCGCAGTCGCTGATCCGAGAGCAGGTCGAGATGGGCGTCGCCGTCCGCATGGCGGTTCTGGAGGCGCTGGCGACGCACCTCCCGAACGCATAAGCGGCCCACGGCTCTGTGCTACAGGCTGAGTAGCGCCCCGTCCGTCCCCTGCACGCCCCCCGAAAACATCACCCGGTCACCGTCCAGGCTCACTTGGCCGGCCGCGACCAGCGCCAGGGCCTGCGGGTAGAGCCGGTGCTCCTGTACCAGAATGCGTGCCGCGAGGGTCTCGGCATCGTCTCCGGGCCGGACCGGCACGGCGGCCTGGGCGATGATCGGGCCGGCATCGAGTTCGGGCACGACGTAATGCACGGTGCAGCCGTGAAGGCGGACACCGGCGGCCAGCGCCTGTTCGTGGGTGTGCACGCCCTTGAACAGCGGCAGCAGGGAGGGGTGGATGTTGATCATCCGACCCGCCCAGGACTCGACGAAGCCGGCGGAGAAGATCCGCATGAAGCCAGCGAGGCAGACGAGATCGATGCCGGCGTCCTTCAATTCGGTATGGAGCGCGGCGTCGAAGGCCTCCCTGCTCAGGTAGGCCCGGTGATCGAGGGCACGGGTCGGGATGCCGCGCTCTGCCGCGAAGGCAAGGCCCGGTGCCTCGGGGCGGTTGGCCGCCACCAGCACGATCTCGGCGGGATAATCCGACGCCTCGGCCGCCGCGATCAGCGAGGCCATGTTCGAGCCGCGCCCTGAGATCAGGATCGCGACGCGGGTTTTCGCAAGGGCCGCCATCAGAAGGCGAGCCGGCCTTCGAAGGTCACGGGCTCGGGGCCGCGCGGGGTGATCCGGCCAAGGCGGACCGGGGAGGCGCCGCCGAGGTCGAGGGCTTTCGACACGCTGCTGACGCTCTCGGGCGCCACTACCACAACCATGCCGATGCCGCAGTTGAAGGTGCGCAGCATCTCGGATTCAACGACTCCGCCAACCTCCGAAAGCCACCCGAAGACCGGCGGCGGGATGATCGCGTCGAGGTCGATGCTGATGCCGACGCCGTCGGGCAGCACGCGAGGCAGGTTGTCGGGGAAGCCGCCACCCGTGATGTGGGCCAGCGCCTTGATGCCATCCGTGGTCCGCAGGGCCGCCAGCAGCGGCTTCACGTAGATCTGGGTCGGCTCCAGCAGCGCCTCGCCCAGCGTCCGGGTGGGCTCGAAGGGGGCGGGATCGTCGTAGGACAGGCCGCTCTTCTCGACGATGCGGCGCACCAGCGAGAAACCGTTGGAATGCACGCCCGAGGAGGGCAGGCCCAGTACCACGTCGCCCGGAACGATGTTGCCGCGCGGCAGCAGGGTTCCGCGTTCGGCCGCGCCTACGCTGAAGCCTGCGAGATCGTAGTCGGCGCCGTCGTAGAGACCCGGCATTTCCGCGGTCTCGCCGCCGATCAGGGCGCAGCCGGCAATCCGGCAGCCGGCCGCGATGCCACGCACGATGTCGGCGCCCACTCCCGGTACCAGCTTGGCGGTTGCGAAATAGTCGAGGAAGAACAGCGGTTCGGCACCCTGCACGATGATGTCGTTGACGCACATCGCCACAAGGTCGATGCCGATGGTGTCGTGCCGATTGGTCTCGATGGCAATCTTCACCTTGGTGCCGACGCCGTCATTGGCCGCCACAAGAATCGGGTCCTTGAAGCCGGCGGCCTTGAGGTCGAACAGGCCACCGAAGCCGCCGATCTCGGCATCCGCCCCCGGCCGGCGGGTAGCACGTACCAGCGGCTTGATCGTCTCGACCATGGCGTTGCCGGCGTCGATATCGACGCCGGCTGCCGCGTAGGTCATTCCGTTACTGGGCTCGCCGGTCATCCGCACCGCTCTCTGCAAATCCGTGTTGGGCGACCTCTAACCGCTCGCGCGCGGGTTCGCGAGTCCATCGTATCCCAGGACAGCCGTATCCCAGGACAGCCGTATCCCAGGACAGCCGTATCCCAGGACAGCCGTGCCGCTGGTATACCAATCTTGTGTTCTGTCTTGCGTCGCTCAGGGGCGTACAAGGTTTCCATCCCTTTCGCACCACAGCCTTGACCGTGTTGCCCCGGGTTCCCACTGTTGGGCATGGAACGACGTGAACGGGGAACGGCCGATGCGCGGCAGGGCGATGATTGGGCTGACGGCCCTCGTGGGCCTCGCCCTGCTGCTGTACCTGCTGGCCGACGTGATGCTGCCGTTCGTAGCCGGTCTGGCGCTGGCCTATCTTCTCGATCCGATCGCTGATCGACTGGAGCGCCTGGGACTTGGCCGACTCTCCGCCTCCCTCCTCATCCTGGCGATGTTTGTGGTCGGCCTCGTCGTCGTGCTGCTCCTCGTCGTGCCGCTTGCCGCCAACCAGGTCTCCGCCCTCGTGGCGACCCTGCCCGGCATGGTCTCGCGCCTTCAGGGCATTCTGGCCGAGCGGGCCGGCCCACTTCTGCAGCGGGTCGGTGGCGCCGACGTGCTGAGCGACCTACAATCGCAGGTCGGCACTCTGGTGGGGCAGGGGGGGACTTGGTTCCTGACCTTCCTGAAATCGCTGTGGTCGGGCAGCCAAGCGCTGATTTCAATCGCGTCGCTCCTGGTGGTGACCCCGGTGGTGGCCTTCTACCTTCTCGTTGACTGGGACCGCATGGTGGCGTCCGTCGACGGCTGGGTGCCCCCGCGCCACCGTCCAGTCGTGCGACGCCTCGGACGCGAGATCGACGGGGCGGTGACGGGTTTCGTGCGCGGACAGACCCTGGTTTGTCTCATCCTCGGCACCTTCTACGCCGTCGGCCTGTTCGCCGTTGGATTGAATTTCGGCGTCTTGATCGGGCTGATCGCGGGCTTCCTGACCTTCATCCCGTATGTGGGGACGCTGACCGGCTTCCTCCTCTCGGTCGGCGTCGCCCTGGCTCAGTTCTGGCCGGGTTCCGACTGGCTTCATATCGGCCTCACCATTGGGGTATTCGTGGTGGGGCAGTTCCTCGAGGGCAACATCATCTCGCCGAAGCTGGTGGGGGAATCGGTTGGCCTGCATCCGGTCTGGCTGATGTTCGCGCTGCTTGCCTTCGGCTCGCTGTTCGGCTTCCTCGGACTCCTGCTGGCGGTCCCTGTCGCGGCTTCCATCGGAGTTCTGGTCCGGTTCGTCCTGGAGCGTTACCTCCAGAGCCCGCTCTACTATGCCGACGCTCCCGCGCTCCTGTCCAAACCCGATCGCTAGATGGCAATCCGCGAAAACGTCCCTCCGAAGCAACTCGCCTTCGACCTGCCGGCGGACCCGCGCTACGGCCGCGAAGACTTCCTCGTCGGCCCGGCCAACGAGGCCGCCTATGCGCTGGTCGAGGCCTGGCCGAACTGGCCCCACCCCGTATGCTTGCTCTCCGGACCGCCGGGGAGCGGCAAGAGCCATCTCGCCTCGATTTGGGCGACCCGCTCGCATGCCTGGACGGCACAGGCCTCCGAGATCACTGCGGAGACGGTCCCACGCTTCCTCTCCAACGGCGCCCTGGTGGTCGAAGACATCGACCGGGCCGGCCCGCGCGACGAAGCGGCCCTGTTCCACCTGCTCAATCTCGCCCGCGAAAGAGCCTGTCCGGTCCTGATCACCTCCGCGACCTCGGTGGAGGCCCTGGGGCTGACCACGGCGGATCTGCGCTCACGGCTGCGCCTTGCGCCCAGCGCCATGATCCTGCCTCCCGACGACGCCCTCCTGCGAGCGGTTCTGGTCAAGCTGTTCGTAGACCGCCAACTCGTCGTTGACCTTGCGATCGTCGAGGCTCTCGCGCTCCGCATCGACCGCTCCCTCGGCCGCGCCCGGGAAGTCGTCACCGCCCTGGATCGCGACGCCCTGAGCCGGGGCCGGCGCATCACCAAGCCCCTGGCCCTGGCCGTGCTGGAGCGCCTCGGCTACGGCGCGGGTGAAGCCGACGACGACGAGGCATACGACAATCCAGCCGCCGAGGGCGAAGCCGACAGCGAAGCCCCCATCTGAATGCGAGAATGCGGCTCTCATCGACAGGAGCGACGGTCCTGAGCCCTCCTGGCAGCACCAGTGATTGTCATTAAACTGTGAAAAACGGCAGCCTTGCCCATGCTAGGAAGCCGATCCCGCGACGAAGGAGAAAGACTCTTGGGCGACATGGACTCGGACGCAACCGCACGGGACACCGGCATCCCGGACGCCGAAATCCCGAGGGGCACCGAGAGCCGCGCGCGACCGGCCCGCCCTGCTGCTCGGCGAAGCGCCCCCGCTTCGGCAGCCAGACCACCCCAGGAGAAGATGGCCCCCAAAGAGACGCGGGTCGCGCCGGCGCCCGCCCCGGAGGCATTGCCGGATGCGGACCTCGATCTGCCGGCTGCCGAAGCAGGGACGGCCTCCGCCGAGGCAATCCCGGGCTCCGAGGCCCGCGATTCCGTGCGTGAAGCCGGCCTCGCTCTGCGCCACTCGCCCGAGCGTTTCGTCAATCGCGAACTCTCGTGGCTGCAGTTCAATCGCCGTGTGCTCGAGGAGGCTTCGAACACCAACCACCCATTGCTGGAGCAGGTGCGCTTCCTGTCGATCTCGGCCAACAATCTGGACGAGTTCTTCATGGTGCGCGTCGCCGGCCTGCATGATCAGGTCCGCGCGGGACTGGTGCTGCCCTCGCAGGATGGGCTGACGCCGTCGGAGCAACTGGCCCGTGTCGGTTCCGAAGTCTCGCGCCTCGCCCTCGATCAGCAGACCCGATGGCGCGAACTGCGCCGCGACCTGCTCGGCGTCGGTATCGAATTGGTGGAGCCCGCCGGTCTGACGCAGGAACATAAAGCGTGGCTGGAAGACTACTTCCTCAATCACGTCTTTCCGGTGCTGACGCCCCTCGCCATCGATCCGGCCCATCCGTTCCCGTTCATTCCGAATCTCGGCTCCACCATCGCGTTGATGCTGGTGCGTCCCCGCGATGGCCGGACCCTGCGGGCTCTCATTCGTCTTCCGGCGGTGCTCGACCGCTTCGTGCGCCTCCCTGACGCGGAGAACGATGCCACCGCGCGCTTCATCGCCATCGAGCAGGTCATCGTCCTGTTCACCGGACGGCTGTTCCCGGGCTATTCGCTGCGGGGACAGGGCGCTTTCCGGGTGATCCGCGATTCGGACCTCGAGATCGAGGAGGAGGCAGAGGACCTCGTCCTGCATTTCGAGACCGCGCTGAAGCAGCGCCGCCGCGGCGTGGTCATCCGTCTCGAGGTCGAGGCCGGCATGCCCGAGGACCTGCGGGCTTTCGTCGCCGACGAGTTGGAGATCAGCACCGATGCGGTGATCTTCGTGGAGGGCATGCTGGCTCTCAACGAACTGTCCCAGATCGTCGGGATCGACCGGCCGGACCTGAAGTTCAAGTCCTACAATCCGCGCTTTCCCGAGCGCATTCGCGAGAGCGGAGGCGACGTCTTCGCGGCGATCCGACAGAAGGACTTCATCGTCCATCACCCCTACGAATCCTTCGACGCGGTAGTGCAGTTCCTGGCTCAGGCGGCTCGTGACCCGAACGTGGTGGCGATCAAGCAGACGCTCTATCGCACCTCCTCGAATTCACCGATCGTCGCCGCTCTGGCAGAGGCCGCCGAACTCGGCAAATCGGTGACTGCCCTCGTCGAGCTGAAGGCCCGCTTCGACGAAGAGGCCAACATCCGTTGGGCGCGCAACCTAGAAAAGGCCGGTGCTCAGGTGGTGTTCGGCTTCATCGAGCTGAAGACCCACGCCAAGCTGTCGATGGTGGTGCGCCGCGAGGGGGATCGCCTCGTGACCTACTGCCATGTCGGCACCGGCAACTATCACCCGATCACGGCGCGCATTTACACCGACCTGTCCTTCTTCACCGCCGACCCAGCAGTGGCTCGTGATGTCAGCCGCATCTTCAATTTCATCACCGGCTACGCCGAGCCCGCGGAGCTCGAGCGGATGTCGGTTTCACCGCTGACCCTGAAACCGCGCCTTCTCGAGAACATCGAGGCGGAGGTGGCCCACGCCAAGGCGGGGCGCCCGGCGGCGATCTGGATCAAGTGCAACTCGCTGGTCGACCAACAGATCATCGACGCGCTCTACGATGCCTCCCAGGCCGGCGTGCAGATCGACTGCGTGGTGCGCGGCATCTGCTGCTTGCGGCCCGGCATCCCGGGCCTGTCGGACACCATCCGGGTGAAGTCGATCGTCGGACGCTTCCTGGAGCACGGGCGCATCTACTGCTTCGGCAACGGCGTCGGGCTGCCCCATCCGAAGGCGACCGTCTACATCTCGTCCGCCGATCTGATGAGCCGGAATCTGGACCGTCGCGTCGAGGCCCTGTTACCGATCACCAATCCGACCGTGCATCAGCAGGTCCTCGATCAGATCATGCTGGCCAACCTCCTCGACAACCGCCAGAGCTGGCGTGTACTGGCGTCGGGTGCCAGTGAGCGGATCCTACCTGCCGAAGGGGAGGAGCCGTTCAATGCGCACAAGTACTTCATGACGAATCCGAGCCTGTCCGGGCGCGGCAAGTCGTCGAAAAAGTCGAGCCCGCGCGCTTTGAGCCGACGCGCGCAGCGTGGCTGACGGCAGCGTGGCCGACGGATTGTCCAGAGGAGCCCGCATGGGCCTCGACCCTGCCCGCCCTACACCTGTCCGAGGGCCCCCCTTCCAGGGGACGGGAGGTCACAACGCGCCGGTGGCGATCATCGACATCGGCTCGAACTCGGTACGGCTCGTCGCCTATGACGGGCTGACACGGGCACCGACACCGCTCTACAACGAGAAAGTTCTGTGCGGCCTCGGCCGCAACGTACTGACTACGGGCCGTCTCAATGAGGATGCGGTGCGCCGGGCCCTCATCGCCCTCGCGCGCTTCCGCGTGCTGTGCGAAACCATGCAGATCGGCCGGGTCTTCGTGCTGGCCACGGCCGCCGCGCGCGATGCCGAGAACGGACCCGACTTCCTGGCCGCCGCGGAAGCCGCCTGCGGCCAGCGCATCGAGCTTCTCTCCGGGCGTCGCGAGGCCGAACTCTCGGCGTTCGGTGTCATCTCGGGCTTCCACGCCCCCGATGGCGTCGTTGGCGATCTCGGCGGCGGCTCCCTTGAACTCGTCGATGTGCGCGGCGCCACGGTCGGTACGGGTGTGACGATGCCGCTCGGGGGCCTCGCGCTGCAGGATCTCTCCGGCGGATCGGTGAAGAAGGCGCTCAAGATCGTCCGTGAGAACCTGAAGAAGGCAGCGCCGCAACTGGAGACTCTGCGCGGACGTAGCTTCTACGCCGTGGGAGGGACGTGGCGCGCGCTGGCGCGGCTGCACCAATCGGCCCGCGGATACCCGCTCCACGTCATGCACGGCTACAGTGTCGAGCCGTCCGACGAATTGAACTTCCTCGAAGTTGTGGAGCGCACCGACGCGGCGCTGCTCCAGGATGTCGAAAGCGTCTCAGAAGCGCGCCGCCCCTTGCTTGCCTATGGGGCCGTGGTGCTGGAGGAGATCATCCGCATCGGACGTCCGCGCGAGCTTGCCGTCTCCGCTAGCGGTGTGCGCGAGGGTCTGCTCTACGAGCAGCTCGACCGCGATTCACGCCTGGCCGACCCGTTGCTCGCGGCAGCTGCCGAGTTGAACGCACTCCGGGCCCGCTCGCCGGGGCATGCTGCCGATCTGATCGGCTGGAGCGACCGCTTCATCGCAAGTCTCGATGCTCCCGAAACCGCCGACGAGCGCCGCCTGCGGCACGCGGGCTGCCTTCTGTCCGACATCGGGTGGCGGGCCCATCCAGACTACCGCGGAGAGCAGAGCGTCAACGTCATCACGCATGCGGCCTTCGTAGGCATCGACCATCCGGGCCGGGCCTACCTCGCGCTCGCCATCTACTTCCGCCATGAGGGGATCGCGCCCGAGAAGGCAAGCCCGATGCTGCGCAATCTGGCAGGTCCTCGCCTGTTTGAGCGCGCGCGCCTTCTCGGCGCTCTTCTGCGCCTCGCCTTTCCGCTCTCGGCTGGCATGGAGGGCGCCCTCGGGCGGCTCCCGGTCCTCGTCAAGGACGGCCGGGTGACCCTGACACTCGCGCCCGGTCAAGGTTCATTGCCGGGCGACCGTATCCTCAACCGGGTGCGCGGCCTCAGCCGTCTGTTCGGCCTCGAAGGCCGGATCGTCGGGTCCGATTGAACCAAATCCCAAGCGGAACTGTTTCTAGCGTCCGGCAAGGAGAATCTCGGACATGAAGTCACTCTGTGCAGCAGCGGTTCTGGGACTGACCGTCCTCGGCTCGATCAGCCCTGTCCTCGCCCAGCCCTATCGTGGATACGAAGAAGGCTATCGCAGCCGCGACGACGGATATCGAGGTCGGGACGACGGATACCGTGATCGCGACGGGGATTACCGGGAGCGTGGACGGGGTTACGGCCGGCGAGACAGCGGCTTCGACGAGGCGGAGTATCTTCGCTGCAATCCCGATGTCCGCCGAGCGGTCAACCGGGGCCAGATGGAATCCGGCGCCGCTCACTTCCGTGTCTTCGGTCGTCGTGAGGGCCGTCGCCTGAGTTGCTGATCTCCGGGTCCGAACCAGCCGCGATTAGGGGCGAGACGAATGCGATCCTTCAGAGAATCGCATTGGCTGGACCCAGGATGCTACAGCCCCAACGCAACCCGTTGGGGTAATCCTTCGATGTGGCTTTCTCCGTCACTGTCGAGCCGGGAACGCGCGGCGCCACGACGGTGATTTCGGACAGGGCCGCATCACTCGACATGGCCATCGCCTGACGGTTGGACTGATCGATTTCCCATCGATCCGAACGACGAGATCACCACCTTCTCAAAGGAATGGTCTTCCTCACACCACGCTGATCCCAGCCCTTGCGGGTGTGGTAGCAGCCTGTACAATCCCTGATGTGCAGCGCTCCGGAAGCAGATCGATGCGGTCGCGATCTGGGAGTGTTTCCGATACCAGAGGCCGATGGCCGTGACGCGTTTCAAGGACCATTTTTCGACCCATGCGTCCGAGTACGCGGCACATCGGCCGACCTACCCGCGGGCGCTGATCGATGTCCTTGCGGAGGCCGCGCCAGGGCAATCCGTCGCCCTCGATTGCGCCTGCGGCACCGGGCAGCTCTCGGTCCTACTCGCCGACCGATTCCAGCATGTCGTGGCCACCGACGCGAGTGCGCAGCAGATCGCCCATGCGACGCCGCATGACCGCGTCGCATACAGTATCGCGCCTGCCGAGCGCAGCGGCCTTCCGGAAGCCAGTACCGATCTCGTCACCGTCGCCCAGGCGGCGCATTGGCTGGACCTCCCGACATTCTACGTCGAAGCGCGGCGGGTCGCACGGCCGGGCGCGATCTTGGCGCTGGTCACCTACGGCGTTCTGCACGTGGACGATGCGGCGGTCGACGCCGTGATACAGCGCTTCTACGGCGGAACTCTCCAGCCCCATTGGCCGCCGGAGCGCCGCCATGTCGAGGACGGATATCAAGCGCTTCCGTTCCCATTTCCGGAGATCGCAGTGCCGGAACTCGCCATCACACTGTCCTGGGGCTTGTCGGACCTGATCGGCTATACGGAAACTTGGTCAGCGGTCCGAGCGGCGGAGAAGGCCATCGGCCGCGCGCCGATCGTGGCGTTTCAGGAAGCCCTGGCGGAAGCCTGGGGCTCGCCCATGGAGCAGCGGGATATCCGTTGGCCCCTGTCGGTGCGCGCCGGTCGGCTCTAGCCAACACGAGCGGCGGCTCAGGTCGTCCGCACCGGGAAGATCGACTTCTTGACGATGGCGTGGACGCCCCAGTTGCCGTCCACCACCTGGGTGATTCCGAAATCCACCGCAACGGACATGAGCGAAATGGCCTCGTCCTCGGTCAGCCCGTGCCCGTGCATGAGGAACTGGCGCATTTTGCGGAAGGCGTCGCGCATGGCGAGGTCGATGGAGGATTTGGCGAAGATCGCGTTCTGTGCGTCTGGCCCGAGATCGGCGAGGTATTTCGGGTAACTGAAGCCGGAGAGCACCCAGTCATCGGCCGTCTCGATCATCGGGAAGTCGAGGGTCTCCAGGGCGGTGCCGGGAAGATCACGCTTCTTGTGCAAAATGAACTGGAAGGTGCCGGTCAGCGAGCACTCGATGGCCGTGCCGCAGAGTTCGGAATCGCCCTGGCTCGCATGCGGGTCACCCACCGAGAACAGCGCGCCCGGCACCGCGACAGGATAGTACAGGGTCGCACCCTTGCCGATGCGCCAATTGTCGATGTTGCCGCCGGTGTAGCTCGGTGGGATCGAGTTCACCATTTCGGCCTCCTTGGGCGCCAAGCCCATGGTGCCGAAATGCGGGCGGATCGGGATCCGGAAGCCCTTGAGCACATCGACGTTGCGAATGGTCCTGGTGTGATCGACGGGCAGACCCGGATAATCGATGGTCGGATGGGCGACGCCGTTGGGATCGGTGACACCCGGCCAGCGAAAACTATAGACCGCCTGCGCCCAGTCGCGGGCGCCGGAGGCATCGACCTCGTAGATCGTCACCACCTCCCGGGGTCGGTCCCCGGTGATCATGTCCTTGTAGTGGTAGCCCCAGTTCGCGGCGGCATTGCTGCCGAAAGTGCGGCCCTTGAAGGCTGGGTTGGCACAGGGGCGGGGCGCCACGTCGAGGATGCGGACCTCAAGCACGTCGCCGGGCTCGGCGCCGCGAATTGCCACCGGGCCGGTGCAGATATGCACGCCGAGGCCGCCGCCCGGTCCGAATTTGGTCTCCTCCGGACCAGCCCCGCGCCGGACAACGCCCTTTCTGTCCTTGGTCCAGAGGAAGACGCTCTCTGCGCCGGGATCCCCCGTCACCATGCGCTCGGCGTCGTCGTTGGCGTGGTGGGTCAACGTCTCGATAGTGACGTAGTCGCCGGATTCGATCTCGACCTGGGGCTTGAGACTGCGGCTGAAATAGCCCCAATGCACCGTTTCGGCCGTGGCCGGCAGATGGTAATGCGCCGTCTGCTTCAAGCCCCTGCGGGCGCTTGCCTGCGCAAGCGTGGGTCCGGGCAGACTGAGACCACCGGCCATCAGGGTCGCGGCCGCGCCAGACGCTACGAATCCGCTTTTCAGAAAGGACCTCCGCTCCGGCGCCAGATCGTCGAGCATACGGGCCCGATGCTCGACGAAATGAACGCAATTCGGATCGTCACCCTGGCACATCGCAAATCCTCGGTTTTAGAATCAGCAAGAATTTTGCATGCAAAGCTGCGGCCACGCTTTCCCCCTATGCACGTGTCGGCAACGAGTCCCGCTGCGCCGCGTTTGTTCCCAGGCGAACAGGTCCGTTTGCGAGGCGTGACGACCTACTCAGGTGCCTTCGCTCACGCGAGCGCCGCTTTGCACGCAGGATGCCAAAACCTTTGACGACGGGCGTCGACCGTTCCCAGCTTCACCAGATCATCGCCGGCCTCACCGAGGGCGTCATCTTGATCGAGCCCGACCAGCGGATCGCCTGGGCCAATGCGGCCGCCCTCGCCATGCATGGGGCTTCCGAACTCGCCGAACTCGGGGGGACCGTCGAAGCCTATCGCGAGAGGTTCGTACTACGCTATCGCAATCACCACGTCCTGACGCGCACGCCGATTGAGCGGGTGTTGGCGGGCGAGACCTTTGACGAGGTGATCGTCAACGTCCGGCGGACGGACCGCCCTGATTTCGACGTGATGCAGCGCATTCGCAGCCTCGTCATCACGGACGCGGCCGGGGAACCCGACTGCCTCGTGCTGATCCTGACCGACGTGACATCGCAGTTCGAAGCCGAGGATCGCTTCGAGAAGACCTTCCACGCCAATCCGGCTCCCGCCGTCATCTGCCGCCTATCGGACCTTCGCCACGTCAAGGTCAATCTCGGTTTCCTGGAGATGACCGGCTATCGCAGCGCCGACATCGTTGGGAGCAGCGTCTACGAGATCGATGTGCTCAACGAGGCCCGCAACCGGTCGCTGGCCATCGCGCGCCTCAATGCGGGCGAGACCATCCCGCAGATGGAGGCCTGCCTGCGCCTGCCGGATGGCGGCACGCGCTTCGTCATCGTGGCCGGGCAACCGATCGCCATGGGCGACGAGCCCTGCATGCTCTTCACCTTCGCCGACCTCGAACTGCGAAAGAAGGCGGAAACGGCGCTCCGGCACAGCGAGGAGCGATTCGCGACGGCCTTCCGCCTCACGCCGGTGCCGACTCTGCTGTGCCGGGCGGATGACCTTTCCGTCATCGGGATCAATCAGGCCTTCACCCGAATTTTCGGCCACCCCGACGACACGGTGGTGGGGCGGGGGCTCGATGCCATGGGCTTGTGGGCCGACAGCGTCCAGCGCGAGCGCTTCGGAACCGATCTCGCTGCGCAGGGAAGCATTCTCGGCTTCGAAGCCTGCCTGCGGACCTGCGACGGTGTCGAACTCGACTGCCTCGTCTCCGCTGAACGCGTCACCATCGGCGACGAGGCCTGCCTACTCGCGGTGCTGCAGGACATCAGCGATCGCAAGCGTTCCGAGCGCGAACTGTTCCATGCGATCGAGGCCGTAATGGCCGACACGTCCTGGTTCAGCCGCGGATTGATCGAGAAGCTCGGGAGCCTGCGCCATCCGGGCGCGACCGAAGTTGCCCCCACCCGGCCCGATCTGACTAGGCGCGAAGGTGAAGTGCTCCGCCTGATCTGTCAGGGCCTGGGAGACGGCGCCATCGCCAAGCGATTGGGTCTGACCCCCAACACGGTCCGCAACCACGCCGCCGCGCTCTACCGCAAGCTCGGCATCCATCGCCGTGGCGAGGCGATCATCTGGGGACGGGACAACGGGTTCGCGTCGTAGGCCCGGGCCGGCTCTCCCCGCTTCAGCCGCCCAAAAACGTCCAAACGGCTCAGTGAGCCCAAAACGAGAACCGCCCATCCCCGGTCAGGAACAGGCGGTTCTCGCCTCGGTCGCCGTCCGCTCCGACAGGCGCTACAGCGCGGCCTTGATCGCGGCCGCGATGCGCTTCAGGCCAGCCTCAACCTGACCGCCCTTGATGTGGACGCGCAGGGCCCGGCGCTTTCGCTCGGCCAGGACCGCGAAATCCCCTCGTGCCTGGGCTGCCACCACCGTGCCGAAGCCGAGGCTGCGGCCGGGAATCGCGAGGTCGGCCGAAGGGTCGGCGGTGATCTGCAGGAACACCCCGGTATCAGGACCGCCCTTATAAGCTTGGCCGGTGGAGTGCAGGAAGCGCGGCCCGAACTCGAGGCAGGTCGCGAGGCGTCGCTTGTCGCGGAGGGCCACCCGGGCCTCCTGGAGGATCGCGTGATGGCCCGGATTGCGCGCCACGTAGGCCAGCAACGCCACGTAGTCGCCGTCCTTCGCCCGGGCGAGATGGGCGGCGACGGCAGCCTCCAACCCTTCGACGGCCTGGGGAAGGGCGCCGACATTGCCCGCATCCGCGTAGAGCGCAATCGTCTCATCGGCGAAGATCGCCGTTTCCCCCGGCAGGGCACCGCTCTTCTCGGCCGCGTCGAACAGCTTCTTCGTCTCGATCTTGCTCGCCTCGACGTCGGGCTGGTCGAAGGGATTGATCCCGAGCATCGCCCCCGCCACCGCCGTGGCGATCTCGAAGCGGAAGAATTCCTGGGGCAACTGCTCGGCGTTGGCGAGGGTGATGTGCACCACGGGGTGCCCCTCACGCTCAAGGTTGCGCACGGCTTCGTCCTGATGGGGATCGGCACGGCTGTCGAGGCGCAGATAGACGAAGAAGCGGTCCCGGCCGTAGACGGCAGGCACGTCGACGGGCTCGCCGTCGATCGGGATCAGGCCCTTGCCCTCCTTGCCGGTGGATTCCGCGATGAGCTGCTCGGCCCACGCCCCGAAGGTGTCGATACCGGGTGAAGCAATGATCGTGATCTTGTCGCGCCCCTCGGTAAGAGCGGCAGCCCCCATGGCGGTGCCGAGGAGCACGCCCGGGTTCTGGGCTGGCGGCACGGCCGGGCCGCAGGAGCGGACCATGATCCGGGCGGTGTCGAGGAAGGCCTTCACGTCGATGCCCGAGGCCGCCGCCGGCACGAGGCCGAACGCCGAGAGGACGGAGTAGCGTCCGCCGATCTGCGGCACCCCGTAGAAGATCTTTCGGAAGCCGTCGGACTGGGCAGCCTTCTCCATGGCTGAGCCCGGATCGGTGACAGCGACGAAGTGCGATCCCGCCTTGTCGGCGCCGACCGTGTCCTTCATCCGGCCGAGGAAGTAGTCACGGAACACGTTGGGCTCGAGGGTCGAGCCGGACTTGCTCGCCACGATGAAGAGCGTGGTGGGCAGGCTGATGGCGGCTTCCGTCTCGCGGACCTGATCCGGGTCGGTGGAATCGAGGATGCGCAGGGTCGGGAAGCCATCGTGCACACCGTAGGTCTCGGCCAGGACCTCCGGACCGAGGCTCGACCCGCCCATGCCCAGAACGACGACATCGGAGAAGCCGCCCGCCCGGACCTCCTCGGCGAAAGCCTCGTAGTCGGCGACGTGCTCCAGTTCATCCTCGACGATGCGCAGCCAGCCGAGCCAGCGATCCTCGTCGGCATTGCTCCACACGGTCTTGTCGTGAGCCCAGAGCCGGCGGATCTTGCCCGACGCACGCCATTCCTCGACCGCCTTCTTGGCAGCCGTGGTCAGGGCTTCCCCAAGCACGAGGGTCTGTGAGTCGAGCTTCGTCCCGAGGAAATCAATGCGCTTGCCGGCCACCGCACCCAGCAGCTTGTCGGCGGCATCGATGAAAAGTTGCACACCCTCGTCGACCAGGGTGTCGGCGACACGCTCAATGTCGATCCCGGCCTCGGCGAGGCGCGTCATCACGCTCTGCGCACCCGCCACGTCGTTCTCGATGGCGGCCTTGACGGTACCATGGTCGCGAAAGGCGTCCATGGTGGCCGGCGGCATGGTGTTGACCGTGTCGGGTCCGATGAGTTCCTCGACGTAGAGCACGTCGGAATAGGCCTTGTTCTTGACGCCCGTGGATGCCCAGAGCAGGCGCTGCGCCTTGGCCCCCTCGGCAGCAAGCGCCTGCCATTGCGGCTCGGCGTGAACAGCCTTGTAGCGCTGATAGGCGAGCTTGGCGTTGGCGATGGCGCCCTTGCCCTTCAGGTCGTCGAAGCCGCCCTTCTCATCGAGCGCCTTATCGATGGCGACGTCGATGCGGCTGATGAAGAAGCTCGCCACGCTTGCGACCTTCGAGACGTCGCCGCCCTTAGCGGCGAATGCCTCCAGACCGGCAATGAAGGCGCGGGCCACCGCCTCGTAGGTGTCAACCGAGAACAGCAGAGTGACGTTGATGCTGATGCCGTCCGCCGTCAGGGCCTGGATCGCCGGAATGCCTTCGCGAGTGGCGGGCACCTTCACCATCAGGTTGTCGCGGGCCACCATCCTGTGCAGGCGACGCGCTTCCGCCAGGGTCTCCTCCGTGTCGAGGGCGAGGTAGGGCGACACCTCCAGGCTGACATAACCGTCGGCGCCGTCGCTCTCATCGTAGACCGGGCGCAGTACGTCGGCGGCAGCCTGGATGTCGGCCACCGCGCAGCCCTCGTAGAGGTCGATGACACGGGCATCGCCCTGGTTCATCACGGATTTGAGTGCGTCGTCGTACTCGGACGAACCGCCAATGGCCTTCTCGAAGATCGAGGGATTCGAGGTGACGCCGCGCAGGCCGTCCTCGTCCACCAGCGCCTTGAGCTTGCCCTGCGCAACGAAGCCGCGGGCGACGAAATCGAGCCACACGGCCTGACCCTGTTCGGGGAAGAGAGCCTTGAGCGGGTTCATGGAAAACTCCTCGTCGTCCGTCATCGTGGCGTCGCGCACAAAAATCAGCGTCGCCTCATTCGTCATTGATCATGCGTCTCTCCTCGCCCTTGCGGAGAGAAGCTGGAGGTGGGGGCGGCTCCGCCAGCCACAGGTGCCGGAGGGTCACTCAGCCAACCCCACTCCTAGCCTCTCTTCACACGGACGGAGGACGCGTTCCGGATAGGGTTAGAACCCGCGTCGCCTACCTCTTGTGCCGGGCGATCTGGTCGCGGGCGGCCTGAAGCACCTTTTCGGGGGTGAAGCCGAACTTCGTCTGCAGATCCTTGATCGGCGCTGAGGAGCCGAAGGTGTGCATGCCGATGATGGTGCCGGCCGAACCCGCATAGCGGTCCCAGCCGATGACCGAGCCCTGCTCCACGGCGACGCGGGCCAGCACTTCCGGGATAAGCACGCTGTTGCGGTAGGCTTCATCCTGACGTTCGAACAGGTCCCAGGACGGCATCGAGACGACGCGGGCCTTGATGCCCTCAGCCTTCAGGGTCTCGTAGGCCGAGATGCAGAGCTGCACTTCGGAGCCTGTGCCGATCAGGATCACCTCAGGCGCCCCGTCGCAATCGGCGAGGACATAGGCGCCCTTGGCTGTGCCGGATGCGGCGGCGTAGGCCGAGCGGTCCAAGGTCGGCAGTGGCTGACGGCTCAGCGCCAGCACCGCCGGCTGGTCCTTGAGGCTCATGATCACCCGATAAGATTCTGCGACCTCGTTGGCATCCGCCGGGCGCAGGGTCACCAAGCCGGGGATCGCCCGCAGCGTCAGCAATTGCTCCACCGGCTGGTGGGTCGGGCCATCCTCGCCGACGCCGATCGAATCGTGCGTGAAGACATGGAATACCGGCACCTCCATCAGCGCTGCGAGGCGGATCGGTGGGCGCATGTAATCGGCGAAGACCAGGAAGGTGGCACCGTAGGCGCGTAGGCCCACAAGGCCGAGGCCGTTCACGATGGAGCCCATCGCGTGCTCGCGCACGCCGAAGTGGATGTTGCGCCCACCCGGCTCGAAGGGGGTCAGCGAGCCGGCACCCTCGAAGGTCAGGTTGGTCTTGTTGGAGGGCGCGAGATCGGCTGATCCGCCGAGCATGAACGGCACGTGCTGCGCGATGGCATTCAGGACCTTGCCGGAGGATTCACGCGTGGCAAGGCCCTTGGCGTCGGCCTCGAAGACCGGGATATCCTTGTCCCAGCCCTCGGGGAGACGGCCTTCGAGGTAAGCGTCGAGTTCCTCGGCATGGGTCGCATCGGCGGCCCTGGCTTCCTGAAAGAAACCCTCCCAGGTCGCATAGAGTTCGGCACCACGCTTGCCGATGCCGTTGCGGAAGTTGTCGTAGACACCGTCCGGTACCAGGAACTGCGCGTCCTCGGGCCAGCCATAGGCGCGCTTGGCACCCTTGACCTCGTCCTCGCCGAGGGCGTCCGAGTGAGCCTTGGCGGTGTTCTGCTTTTTCGGGGCGCCGAAGCCGATGATCGAGTTCACGACGATCAGGGTCGGGCGGTCGCTGGACTGAAGGAAGGTTTCGAGAGCGGCCGCGATTGCGTGCACGTCGTTGGCGTCGGCCACGCGCAGGACCTGCCAGCCATAGGCGAGGAAGCGGGCCGCGACCTCTTCCGAGAAGGCCAATTCCGTATGGCCCTCGATCGTGATGGTGTTGTTGTCGTAGATCCAGCACAGGTTCGACAGGCGCAGGTGCCCGGCGATGGAGGCGGCCTCCGAGGCGACGCCCTCCATCAGGTCGCCGTCCGAGCAGATGGCGTAGACGTTGTAGTCGAACAGCGGCAGTTCGGGCCGATTCAGGCGCTCGCCGAGGAAGCGACCGCCCATCGCCATGCCGACGGAGTTGGCGACGCCCTGGCCGAGCGGCCCGGTGGTGGTCTCTACGCCGGTGGTGAAGTGGTATTCCGGGTGGCCCGGCGTGCGGCTGTCGAGTTGGCGGAAGTTCTTGAGGTCGTCGAGGGTGAGGGCGGGGGCGTTGCCGCCGTCCTTCTCAGCGACGCCGGCTAGATGGATCAGGCCATAGAGGAGCATCGAGGCGTGGCCGGCCGACAGCACGAAGCGGTCGCGGTTCGGCCAGTGCGGATGCGCCGGGTCGTAGCGCAGGTAACGGTTCCACAGGGTGTAGGCCACCGGCGCCAGCGCCATCGGGGCGCCGGCATGGCCGGAATTGGCCTTCTGCACCGCGTCGATGGCGAGGGTCCGGAGCGTGTCGATGCTGAGCTTGTCGATCTCGCTCAGGACCACATTCGGCTTGGTCTCTGCTCCGCTCATCTCTCGTCGTCCTTCAAATCTCTGAGCTTGTTCGCCTTCAGCGTCCGGAACGCTCAGGCGTCGCGCCGTTGGGCCGCGGAGACAACCGCAACCGATGATCGGGCCGGGGATCTGACGTCCACGGAGCCACTGCTCCGCTCCCGCGCGGGCCCCTTGGCTCGGCTGTAATTGAGAATGGTGTTCACCAGTGTGACGTGGCTGAAAGCCTGCGGGAAGTTACCCACCAAGCGCCGAGCCTTCACATCATACTCCTCCGCCACCAATCCGACATCGTTGCAGACGCCGATCAGCCTCTCGATCAGCGCACGCGCCTCGTCGCAGCGGCCGAGGCCGATGAGATTGTCGGCGTACCAGAACGAACAGGGCAGGAAGGCACCCTCGTCGCCGGGCAGCCCGTCTGTGGTCTGGTTCTCGGTGTCGTAGCGCAGAACGAAGCCATCGCGCATGAGCGTGCGCCCGATCGCCTCCACCGTGCCGACCACCCGGGGGTCGTGCTGGGGCAGGAAACCCATATGGGCGATCAGCAGCAGACTCGCGTCGAGGCGCTTCGAGCCGTAGGATTGCACGAAGCTGTTCAGCTCAGGGTCGAAGCCCTTGGCGCAAACCTCGGCGTGGATCTGATCGCGGATCTCGCGCCAGCGTGCCACCGGCACGTCACGGGCCTCCTTGGGTCGATGGCTCAAGCCTGTGGTACGAATCTCATCCTGCTCGCGAGTCTCGGCCTCCTCGAAGGAGCGGATGGCCCGGTCAAAGGCAACCCAGGCCATGACCTTCGAGTGCACGAAGTGCCGGCGTCCGCCGCGCACCTCCCAGATACCCTCGTCGGGGGTGCACCAGACCTTCTCGAGGTGGCGCAGCAGCGCCTCGCCGACGCGCCAACCATCGGCATCGCCCTGGAGGCCGCGCTGGCGCGCCTGATAGAGCGCGTCGAAGATCTCGCCGTAGACGTCGAGCTGGAACTGCTCCACCGCCGCGTTTCCGATGCGCACGGGCTTCGAGTTCTCGTAGCCCGGAAGCCAGTCGAGCTCGATCTCGGGCAGCATGCGCTCGCCGGCGATGCCATAGAGAATATGCGCCTGCTCCGGGTTGCCGGCCACCGCCCGGACGAGCCAGTCGCGCCAGGCACGCGCCTCGTCGAGGTAGCCGCCGTCCATCAGAGCGATCAGCGTGAAGGTTGAATCACGCAGCCAGCAGAACCGGTAATCCCAGTTGCGGACGCCGCCGAGATCCTCCGGCAGCGAGGTCGTGGGGGCGGCCACGATGCCGCCCGTCGGCTGGTAAATCAGCGCCTTCAGGGTGAGCAGGGAGCGCTTCAGGATCGAGTCCCAGGGCGTGCCTGAGGCAGCTCGGCCCGACCAGTCGCGCCAGTAGCGATCGGTCTCGAACAGAACCTTGCGTGGCTGGATCGGCGCTGGATCGTCCTCGTGAGAGGCACCGTAGCTCAGGGTGAAGGCCACGCTGCGGCCGGCCTCGACCGTGAAGTCCGCGACGGTGGTCTGGTCCTGGCCGTGCGTCGGCACGAGGGTGCGCAGCACCACCTTGTGAGGCCCCGAGATCGCGCGCAGGTCTCCGAGTTCGTTGTGCGAGACCCACGGCACCGCCAACCCGTAGTCGAAGCGCACGCGCATCTGCATCCGCATGGGCACAGCGCCCTCGAGCCCCTCGACGATCCGCACAAGGTGCGACCCGTCATTGGCGGGCATGTAGTCCGTCACCCGCACCGAACCGGACGCGGTCTCATGCCGGGTCTCCAGCACGAGGCTCCCCTCGCGGTACTGGCGCGTGGTGGTGGCGGGTTCGGCGGGACCGAGCTTCCAGTAGCCGTGATCTTCCGTGCCGAGCAGGGCGGCGAAGCAGGCGGCGGAGTCGAAGCGGGGCCAGCACAGCCAGTCGACGCTGCCGTCACGGGCGATCAGCGCAGCGGTACGTCCATCACCGACAAGCGCGTAATCCTCGATCCGTCCGGCCATCCAAGTCCTCGTGTCCGCGAAGCCGACCGTCACCACGGCCTGCGGCAGCGCCTCACTGCTCGCGTCCACCTAGTCTCCGAAGCCGGCAGGGTCCAGGGTCGGCGCGGCAATTGCGCGTTGCTTTCCGTCCGGATTTTCCGGTCGCCCGGAAAACCGGGCCGGCTTCAGCGCAGGCGCTCGACCAAGCCGGAGACAGCAGCACCGAGAGTCGCGGTCTCGGCGCTGAGCACCGCTCCCTTGGCCCCCATGAACGCACCGGCGGCCGCGCCGGCTTCGCTCACGGCGCGGATCGTCGGCGCGAAGGGCAGGGCGATCTCGGGCAGGATGCCTTCGTCCGAGGTCGAAACCGCTCTCTCGACGATCGGGGATTCTTCGGCCTCCGGCGCGAAGGGCATCGGCTTGCTCGGCGCCGGAAGGGCCTTGGTCGCAAGACGCGGCGGATCGGCCCGGCGTGGGGCGACGAGACGTGTGGGGCGAGGCATGGCCTTGTGCGCCTGAACGGCGGCGGGTTCGGCTTGAGCCACCACGACCATCGGGAACTGGGTCCGGAAGGCGAGGGGAGCCGGGATGTAGGGCGTCTCCACCACCGTCTCGGGTGCGGCGGCGACCGCCGTCGCCGGGACCGAGGGCGGAGGCGGCGCAGCAGCGGGCTCGTGGCAGAGATAAGAAGCCGCTCCGAGGATCACCGCCATCATCAGGGTTGGCAGGAGGGGCGGGGTCACGCCGCGCCCGGTGCCCGCTTCGAACGCCGATTGAGCGGGGGACGTGCACGCTGACATCCGGGTCACCTCGTTGCGCGGTTCGGCAATCGGTTCGAAGGCCAACGACATTAGTCGGTTCGTTTGCGGCGGAACCTGGGCTGTTTCCTGTCCGAGCGGTAACGACTGTGCGGGCATGCCGCTTGCGTGGAGACCATCCGTTCAGGTTTTGCTGTCGCCCGCCGATGGAACATGGCAATCCCTAGGCAGAAGCGATCCGCCGGATTCCCCCTTTCGATCCATTCTCAATCCCCGATGACCGAGCCGACCCTCACCGTCGCCGTGATCGATCCGAGCCGGGCACGCGCCGCGATCCTCGAGGAAGGCCTTACGGCGGCCGGCTTCACCCACGTCGTGGTCCTGCCTGACACCGCCGATCTGTCGGCCCGTGTGGCCGCACTGAATCCAGACGTCGTCGTGATCCATCTGGAGAGCCCGAGCCGGGACATTCTGGAGCAGATGTCGGGCCTCTCCCGTCACGTGGAGCGGCCGGTGGCGATGTTCGTCGACCGCTCGGACGTGCCGATGATGCAGGCGGCAATGGATGCGGGAATCTCGGCTTATGTGGTGGACGGATTGCAGCCGCAGCGCATCCGCTCGATCCTGGACGTGGCGATTCTGCGCTTCAACGCCTTCGCGCGGCTGCAGCGTGAATTGTCCGAGGCACGGGGCGAGCTGGCTGACCGCAAGCTCATCGAGCGCGCCAAGGGCATCCTGATGACAGCCAGGGGTCTGTCCGAGGAGGAGGCCTACCGGATGATGCGGCGCAAGGCCATGAACGAGAAGCGAAAGATCGCCGACATCGCTCGCGCCATCGTGACCGCGGCGGATCTCCTCGGATGAGAAGTCTGCTCGGATGAGACTCGCCCTCGGATATGTCCCGCTCATCGACGCGGCCCCGCTGATCGCCGCCGTCGAGGGAGGCTTTGCCGCTGCCGAAGGACTGGCGATCGACCTCATCAGCGAACCCTCGTGGGCGACCCTGCGTGACAAGCTGGCCCTGGGCCACCTCGACGGAGCCCACATGTTGGCGCCTCTTGCCCTGGCCAGTGCGCTGGGCATCAGCGGGCCGCAGACCGACCTGGCGGTTCCTCTCGGGCTGAATCTCAACGGCAATGCGATCACGGTCTCGCGGCCGCTCTGGGCCGAGATGGCGCCGGAGGCCGACGATCTCGACACGATTGCACGCGCGTTCTCACGGGTCGCACGCGTGCGGGTCACGCAGAATCGGCCGCTGACCCTGGGCACAGTGCATCCGTATTCCAGTCACACATACCAGCTCCGGATGTTCGCAGCCCGCGGCGGCCTCGACCTCGACGGGGCCGCCCGCATGGTGGTGATCCCGCCGCCCTGGATCGCCGAAGCCCTCAGGACCGGACAGATCGACGGCTTCTGCGTCGGCAGCCCCTGGAACAGCGTGGCAGTGGCGGAGGGCTACGGCCGCATCGCCGCTCTCGGCTGCGAGCTCGCGCCCGATTGTCCGGAAAAGGTGCTGGCCCTGCCGGCCTATGCGGCGGCGGCGAGCGCTCCGCTGGTGCGGGCGGTACGCCGGGCCGGACGCTGGTGCGCGGCGCCCGAGAACCAGCGCGAGTTGGCGGGCCTGCTCGCCCGCCCGGGTCATCTCGGAACAGACGCGAGCCTCGTCCGACGGGCCCTCGCGGGCACCGTGGTGGTCGATCCGGACGGGACCGAGCGGCACGCGCCGCGCTTCGTCGTGTTCGGCGCCGAGGCCGAGCGGCCGCTTCCCGCCCATGCCGACTGGATTCTCGCCGAAATGGAGCGAGCCGGCCAGATCACGCCCACGCCCGCCCTGGTTGCCCGCGCCCGGGCGATGTACCGGACCGACGTGTACGACGCTGCCGGCTGAGGAGCCGCTGCCGCTCGCGCCGGCAGAGTGCCTGCAGATTGTGCAGCGCACCAGGCGGCGCGGAAGCAGGCACCGGCTGCGTCCGCCCGCGTGACGAGGCCCGTACGCGCTCGGTCGGATTCGCACCGAATCCGCCGGCGACCGGTGAGACGTTTTTGATAAATCGCTTCTGCCGGAGCAGGTTGGAACGATTCCGGAATTCTTGACATCGCCTGGATCGAGCCTCGATGCCGAACTTGGCACGCCTCGTGCAGATGCCCAGGGGCTCGTCAACGATGACGAGCCCTATCCGTCGGCAAAGCCGCTGACCCGAGTCCCCCACGGAACGCAGATCCTGCGTTCGATGGATGTGCTTGGTCGGCGGTTTTTTCTTTGGCGGGTGTCCATGATTTCGAGGGTTTCGGGTTCGATGACTGACGGTGTCCGCAACAACCGCCGTGACCTCCTGAAGGGTGCCGCCGCGACGCTGTCCCTCGCGGCACTGGCCCGCACCGCCCTGCCGGAAGGCGCCTTCGCGCAGGGCGCCGGCCCCGAAGTGAAGGGGGCGAAGCTCGGGTTCATCGCACTCACCGACGCGAGTCCGCTCTTCGTCGCCAAGGAGAAGGGCTTCTTTGCCAAGCACGGCATGCCCGATGTCGAGGTGCTCAAGCAGGCGAGCTGGGGCACCACCCGCGATAACCTGGTGCTCGGATCGGAAGGCAACGGCATCGACGGCGCCCACATCCTCTCGCCAATGCCCTACCTAATCTCGGCCGGCCGCGTGACGCAGAACAACGTCCCCGTGCCGATGCAGATCCTGGCCCGGCTCAACACCAACGGCCAGTGCATCTCGGTGGCCAAGGAATATCTCGACCAGAAGGTCGCCCTCGATGCGAAGGTCTTCAAGGCCGCCATTGAGAAGAAGAAGGCCGCCGGCAAGTCGGTGAAAGCCGCCATGACCTTCCCGGGTGGCACCCACGACCTGTGGATTCGCTACTGGATGGCGGCCGGCGGCATCGACCCGGACAAGGACATCGAGACCATCGTGGTGCCGCCGCCCCAGATGGTGGCGAACATGAAGGTCGGCACGATGGACTGCTTCTGCGTCGGTGAGCCGTGGAACGCGCAGCTCGTGCAGCAGGGCCTTGGCTACACCGCGCTGACCACCGGCGAATTGTGGAAGGACCACCCCGAGAAGGCCTTCGCCATGCGGTCCTCCTTCACGGAGAAGTACCCGAACGCCACCAAGGCGCTTCTGATGGCGGTGCTGGAGGCGCAGCAATGGTGCGACACCCCCGCGAACAAGGATGAGGTCGCCGCCATCGCGGCCAAGCGCCAGTGGATGAACGTCCCGGTCTCGGACGTCGCCGGCCGCATGAAGGGCACAATCGATTACGGCGACGGCCGCGTGGTCGAGAACAGCCCCTTCGTGATGAAGTTCTGGGCCGACAACGCCTCGTATCCTTACCAGTCCCACGACCTCTGGTTCCTGACCGAGGACATCCGCTGGGGCAAGTTCGACGCGCAGACCGACACCAAGGCCCTCATCGCCAAGGTGAACCGGGAGGATCTCTGGCGCGAGGCCGCGAAAGCCCTCGGCGTCAGCGCGATCCCGAGCTCCACGTCGCGTGGAAAAGAGACCTTCTTCGACGGCAAGGTCTTCGATCCCGCAGATCCCGCCGCCTACCTGTCCAGCCTCGGCATCAAGAGGATCGCGTGATGGCCAATACCTCCACCATCGCCGCCGCCCCCATCGCCGCGAAAGCGGCGGCCAAGGCGGACGCCAAGCCCAAGCGGGCGCCCCGGATCACGATGGCGACCCTGAACACCATCGCAAAAAATCTGATCCCGCCCGTGGTGGTGCTGATCGCCTTCCTGGTGATCTGGGAATTGCTGTGCTCGCGCCCGGGTGCCGGCCTGCCACCGCCCTCGCGTGTGGTCACCGAGGCCTGGGACATCATCGCCCACCCGTTCTACGACAACGGCGGCACCGACAAGGGATTGTTCTGGCACATCTCCGCCAGCATCCAGCGGGTCGCCCTCGGCTTCGCCCTGGCGACCATCGTGGGCATCCTCACCGGCACCCTGATCGGCCAGTCCGAATGGGCCATGCGCGGCCTCGACCCGATCTTCCAGGTCCTGCGCACCATTCCGCCGCTGGCCTGGCTGCCGCTGTCGCTCGCCGCCTTCCGCGACGGCCAGCCCTCCGCGATCTTCGTGATCTTCATCACGTCGATCTGGCCGATCATCATCAACACGGCGGTGGGCATCCGCAACATCCCGCAGGATTACCGCAACGTGGCGGCGGTACTGCGCCTCAACCCGCTGGAATTCTTCTCCAAGATCATGCTGCCCTCGGCAGCTCCCTACATCTTCACGGGCCTGCGCATCGGCATCGGCCTGTCGTGGCTCGCGATCGTGGCAGCCGAGATGCTCATCGGCGGCGTCGGCATCGGCTTCTTCATCTGGGACGCGTGGAACTCCTCCCACATCTCCGAGATCATCGTCGCCCTCGTCTATGTCGGCATCATCGGCTTCATCCTCGACCGCTTCGTCGCCTTCGTCGGCACCCTCGTCACCCGCGGCACCGCGACGGCCTGAGGATCATTCCATGACGTATCTCAGCATCGAGAATATCGGCATCTCCTTCACCCGTTCGGGCCGCACCAACGAGGTGCTGCGCGACGTCAGCGTGAAGATCGACAAGGGCGAGTTCGTCTCGCTGATCGGGCATTCGGGCTGCGGCAAGTCGACGGTGCTCAACATCGTCGCCGGCCTGCTCAAGGCCTCCACCGGAGGCGTCCTCCTCGAGGACAAGGAGGTCAACAGCCCCGGCCCCGACCGGGCCGTGGTGTTCCAGAACCACTCGCTGCTGCCCTGGCTGACGGTGCGCGAGAACGTGGCGCTCGCCGTCGACAAGGTCTTCAAGGGCAAGAAGTCGAAGGCCGAGCGCAACGCCTGGATCGACCACAACCTGTCGCTGGTGAACATGACCCACGCGGCCGACCGGCGCCCGAGCGAGATTTCGGGCGGCATGAAGCAGCGCGTCGGCATCGCCCGGGCGCTGGCCATGGAACCGAAGGTCCTGCTCCTCGACGAGCCCTTCGGGGCGCTCGATGCGCTCACCCGCGCCCATCTCCAGGACTCGCTGATGGATATCCATGCGCGGCTGAAGAACGCCGTGATCATGATCACCCACGACGTCGACGAGGCAGTGCTGCTCTCGGACCGCATCGTGATGATGACCAACGGCCCCTCGGCCACCGTGGGCGAGATCCTGACTGTCGACCTCGAGCGGCCGCGCCGCCGCCTCGATCTCGTAGAGGACGCGACCTACACCCACGCCCGCGCCGAGGTGCTGGAGTTCCTCTACGCGCGCCACGCCAAGCCCGCTATCGCGGCCTGACGGGCGGATCGCGAGCCATGCGGGAACGGTTGGTGGTCATCGGCAACGGCATGGCGTCGCTGCGCTTTCTGGAACGCCTCACAGAGCGGGCGCCGGGCCGGTACGACGTCACCGTCGTCGGGGCCGAGCCACAGGCGGCCTACAATCGCGTCCTGCTCTCCTCGCTGCTCGGCGGCGAGGTGGACGAGGCCGGCTGCGCCTTCCGAGGCCTCGACTGGTACGAGGGCCACGGCATTCGTCTCATCACCGGCGCGCCGGTCACCGAGATCGACCGCGAGAACGCCCTCGTGATGGTGGGGCAGACCCATGTCCTGCCTTTCGACAAGCTCGTGCTCGCGGTCGGCTCCCTGCCGATCCGGCTGGCCAAGCCCGGCATGGACCTGCCCGGCGTGCTGACCTTCCGCGATCTCGCGGACGTTGCCGCCATCCGCAGGGCGGCCGTCGCGCAGGCCCGCGCCATCGTGATCGGTGGCGGGCTTCTCGGCCTCGAAGCCGCCGTCGGACTCGCGCGCCTCGGCGTCGACACCACGCTCCTGCACGTCATGGACCGGCTGATGGAACGCCAGCTCGACCACGCCGCCGCCGGCCTCGTGAAGCGTGCCATGGAGGCGCGCGGCGTGAAGGTGCTGCTGAAAGCCGACACCGCGTCGGTCGAGGGGGAAGGCCGGGTCGAGAGCCTGGTCCTGTCCGACGGCACCGTGCTGCCGGCCGATCTCGTGGTGATGTCGGTGGGGGTGCGCCCCAACGTGGCCCTGGCCCAGAACGCCGGGATCGAGACCGCCCGCGGCATCATGGTCGACGACCGGATGCAGTCCTCGGATGCCCGCATCTTCGCGCTCGGCGAATGCGCCGAGCACCGGGGTCAGGTCTACGGCCTCGTGGAGCCGGCCTACGAGCAGGCCGAGGCCCTGAGCCGCCACCTCGTCGGCGAGGAGGCGGCCTATCTGGGCACGTCGCTGGCCACCAGCCTCAAGGTCTCGGGGCTGCCGGTGTTCTCCGCCGGGCGGATCGAGGCGCCGGAGGGCGCCGAGACCGTGCTGATGTCGGATCCCGGCCTCGGCCTCTACCGCAAGCTCATCGTGGCCGAGGACCGGCTCCTCGGCGCGGTCTTCGTCGGCGACATCGCTGAGCAGGGCTGGTGCAAGGAGCTGATCCGCACCGGCGCCTCGATCGCCGACCATCGCGACGACCTCATGTTCGGGCGCCCCGCGCCCGCATCCCAACCCCTCGCAGCGTGAGGAGGCCCTGATGGCTGACGCATTCAACGCCGAGCAGACGCGCTACCTCGAAGGCTTCGCCTCCGGCATCGCCGCGGCCCGGATGACCGGCGGCCTCGCAGCCGGGCAGGGGGCTTCGGCCCCGCCCGCCGAGCCGACCGGTCCCGACGCGATCCACATCAAGGCACAGGACGCCACCATCAAGGCCGGCGGCAAGCTGTGCGAGCAGGAGAAGTGGAAGCGGGCGGAGAACCCCTTCGACGGCCACAACCGCCTCATCGCCGAAGCGTCGACGGGCAAGGCCCCGAAGCCGGAGGATAATTTCCGCTGGCGCTACCATGGCCTGTTCTGGGTCGCCCCGGCCCAGAACTCCTACATGTGCCGCCTCCGCATCCCCAACGGCATCGTGCAGCACTGGCAGTTCGCCGGCATCGCCGATCTGGCCGACGCGCATGGCGGCGGCTATGCCCATGTCACCACCCGCGCCAACCTGCAGGTCCGCGAGATCACGCCCGAGCACGGCCAGCCCTTCCTCGACGGGCTGATCGACCTCGGCCTCACCGCGCGGGGGGCCGGTGCCGACAACATCCGCAACGTCACCGGCTCGCCGGTGGCCGGCATCGACGCGCAGGAATTGCTCGACACCCGCCCCCTCGCCAAGTCCTGGCACAATCACATCCTCAACGACCGCTCGCTGTTCGGTCTGCCGCGCAAGTTCAACGTCGCCTTCGACGGCGGCGGCGTGATGCCGGTGCTGGAGGAGACCAACGACATCGGCTTCCAGGCCGTGCGGGTGCTGGAGGATGCGAGCGTCGCGCCGGGTATCTGGATGCGCCTCGTGCTCGGCGGCATCTCGGGGCACCGGGACCTGGCCCGTGACACCGGCGTGGTTCTCAGGCCGGAGGATTGCAACAAGGTCGCCGACGCCATCCTGCGCGTCTTCATCCAGAACGGCGACCGGACCAACCGCAACAAGAGCCGGATGAAGTACGTCCTCGACGCCTGGGGCTTCGACAAGTACCTCGCGGCCGTCGAGGCGGTGCTGGGTACCAAGCTCGACCGGGTCGACCCGGCCCACATCGCCCCGCGCGGACCGATGGACCGCTTCGCCCATGTGGGCGTCCACCCGCAGGTGCAGCCCGGTCTGAACTGGATCGGCGTGATCCTGCCCGTCGGCAAACTCACCACCGACCAGATGCGGGACCTGGCCAGGATCGCCGTGGAATGCGGCGACGGCGCCATCCGCATGACCGTCTGGCAGAATTTTTTGTTTTCCGGGGTTCCGGATGCGAAGATCGCGGAAGTGCAGGAGCGCGTCGCCGCGCTTGGGCTCACCACCGAGGCCTCGAGCATCCGCGCCGGACTCGTCGCCTGCACCGGTAGTCGCGGCTGCAAGTTCGCCGCCTCCGACACGAAGGGCCACGCCCTCGTCATCGCCGACTATATCGAGGCGAACCTGAAGGAGCTCGACGTTCCGGTGAACGTCCATCTCACCGGGTGCCATCACTCTTGCGCCCAGCACTACATCGGCGACATCGGTCTCATCGGCGCCAAGGTCGTGGTCTCGGAGGAGGGCGACACCGTCGAAGGCTACGACATCGTGGTCGGCGGTGGCTTCGGCGACAGCCCAAAGATCGGCACCGAGATCTGGAAGGCCGTGAAGGCCGAAGATTGCCCGACCCGGATCGAGGCGCTGCTGCGCAGCTATCTCGCCCGGCGCACCGGCCCGGAGGAGAGCTTCCAGGCCTTCACCGCCCGCACCGGCCCCGAGTCGCTGCGCCACATCGCCGAAGAGCAACCCGTCCTGAAGGCCGCCGCATGAGCGAGCACGTCACGCCCCCGCTGGTCCTCATTCCCGAGACCGCCCCGTTCGACCCGGACCAGCGTGCCTGGCTCTCGGGCTACTTCGCAGCACTCCTCGGCCCTGCCGTGGAGGGAGCCACCGCACTTGCCTCCGGCGAGATGCCCGGCGGTGGCCAGACGCTGGCCGACAACGACGACGCGCCCTGGCACGACCCGTCGATGCCGCTGCCCGACCGGATGGCACTCGCCCAGGAACGGCCCGAGCCGCAGAAGCTGATGGCCGCCATGGCGCAGCAGGATTGCGGCCAGTGCGGCTACAATTGCGCCGACTACGCCAACGCCATCTTCCTCAAGAACGAGGAGCGCCTGAACCTGTGCCAGCCCGGCGGCAAGGACACGCTCCGGATGCTGAAGAAGCTTGAGGAGGAATTCGGGGCCGCCGGCGGGGCCGCCCCGAAGAAGGCCGAGGGCACCGCTCCCAAAGCGGCGCCCGAACTTGGGCCGCTGGGCTTCTGCCGCGAGAACCCCGTGGAGGCGACCTTCGTGTCGCGCACCCGGCTCAATGCGCCGGGCGGCGAGAAGGAGACCTGGCACGTCGAGATCGATCTCACCGGTACGCCCATCGACTACGTGGTCGGCGATTCGCTGGGCCTGTTCCCCGCCAACGCCCCGGCCCTGGTCGACGCGGTCATCGCCGAACTCGGGGCCCGCCCCGAGCGCAAGATCGGCCGCAAGACTCTGCGGGATTGCCTGCTCACCGACTACGCCCTCGGTGGCGCGCCGGACGGGCTCTATCAGCTTCTCTCGCTCCTGACCTCGGGCGAAGCCCGCAAGAAGGCCCAGGCGCTCGCCGCCGGCGAGGACCCGGACGGCGACGCCGCCCATCTCGACGTGCTCGGTGCGCTCCACAAGTTCCCCGGTGCGCGGCCCGACGCCGAGGTGTTCCTGGAGGCGCTGGACGAGTTGCAGCCGCGGCTCTACTCGATCTCGTCGTCGCCGAAAGCCGATCCGGGCCGGGTCTCGCTCACCGTCGACGCCGTGCGCTACAGTCACCGCTCGCGCCTGCGCCTCGGTGTCGCCTCGACCCATCTCGGCGAGCGCATCCCCGAGGGGATGAAGGTCAGGGTCTACCTCCAGAAGGCCCACGGGTTCGCCCTGCCGGAGGACCTGTCGCAGGACGTCATCATGGTCGGCCCCGGCACCGGCATCGCGCCGTTCCGCGCGTTCCTGCGCGAACGCGACGCCACCGCGGCGCCGGGGCGCAATTGGTTGTTCTACGGTCACCAGCGCCAAGCCAGCGACTTCTTCTACAAGGACGAGCTCAACGCCCTGAAGGACCGGAAGGTGCTGACCCGTTTGTCGCTGGCCTGGTCCCGCGACGGCACCGAGAAGACCTACGTCCAGGACCGCATGCGCGAGACCGGCGCGGAGCTGTGGACTTGGCTCGAGGGCGGCGCGCATTTCTACGTCTGCGGGGATGCCAAGCGCATGGCCAAGGACGTCGAGCGGGCGATCATCGACGTCGCTGGCCAATACGGGGGGAAGAACCCCGACGAGGCCGTGGCGTACCTCGCCCACCTCAAGAAGACCGGGCGGTATCAGGCCGACGTATACTAGCACGCCATCTCAGCCTTCCCCCCGGTGCGGGGGAGGGCGGCCCGCGCATGCGGGTCGGGAGAGGGGGGGTGGGCTTTCGCCTCGGCCCGACTCTTGCTGCAAACGGCACCATCAAAAATACGCCGAGGATCCTGCCATGAACGCGCACGTCCAGGCGCCGCCCTCTCCCGTGAAGACCACCTGCCCCTATTGCGGTGTCGGCTGCGGCGTGCTTGCCACGCCGGACGGGCAGGGCGGCGCGGACATTGCCGGCGACACCGGACACCCGGCGAATTTCGGCCGCCTCTGCTCCAAGGGCTCGGCGCTCGGCGAGACGCTCTCCCTCGACAATCGCCTGCTGTACCCGCAGGTGGACGGCATCCGCGCGAGCTGGGAATCCGCCCTCGGCACGGTCGCGGGATCTTTGCGCAGGATCGCCGAGCAGCACGGGCCGGATTCGATCGCGTTCTATCTCTCGGGCCAGCTGCTCACGGAAGATTACTACGTCGCCAACAAGCTCGCGAAGGGTTTCCTCGGCACCCCGCACGTCGACACCAACTCGCGCCTGTGCATGTCGAGCGCGGTGGCGGCCCACCGGCGCGCCTTCGGCTCGGACACCGTGCCGGGCTGCTACGAGGACCTCGACGAGGCCGACCTCATCGTCCTGGTCGGCTCGAACACCGCCTGGTGCCACCCGATCCTGTTCCGCCGCATGGTGGATGCCCGCGCCAAGCGCGGCACCAAGCTGGTGGTGATCGACCCCCGCCGCACCCAGACGGGCGAGGAGGCCGACCTCTTCCTCGGGCTGAAGCCCGGCACCGACACGGCGCTGTTTTCCGGCCTGCTGGTCCATCTCGCCAGCACCGGCTCCCTCGATTACCGCTTCGTCCTCGACCACACGTCGGGCCTCGACGGCACCCTGGAGCGGGCGCGCGCCATCGCGCCGACGGTGGCCGCCACTGCGGCCGCCACCGGCCTGTCCGAGACCGACGTAGCGCGCTTCTTCGAGCTGTTCGCCCGCACGAAGCGGGTCGTCACCGCCTTCTCGCAGGGGGTGAACCAGTCGGCGCAGGGCACCGACAAGGGCAACGCGATCATCAACTGCCATCTCGCCACCGGCCGCATCGGCCAGCCCGGCGCCGGCCCGTTCTCCCTCACCGGCCAGCCCAATGCCATGGGCGGGCGCGAGGTCGGGGGCCTCGCCAACATGCTGGCCGCCCACATGCACTTCACCCCCGAGGAGGTGGACCGGGTCCGCCGCTTCTGGTCGGCCCCCAACATCATCACGGGCGAGGGCATGAAGGCGGTCGCCCTGTTCGAGGCGATCGAGCGCGGCAAGATCAAGGCTCTGTGGGTGATGGGCACCAACCCCATCGTGTCGATGCCGCGCGCCGACCTCATCCGCGAAAGCCTGAAGTCCCTCGACCTCTACGTCGTCTCGGAAGCGGTGGCCGACAGCGACAGCGCACGGGCGACGGGGAAAAAGACCGTGCTGCTGCCCGCCCTCGCCTGGGGCGAGAAGGACGGTACGGTGACGAATTCGGAGCGTCGGATTTCGCGCCAGCGCGGCTTCCTGAAAGCCCCCGGCGAGGCTCGGGCCGATTGGCAGATCGTCTGCGACGTCGCCAAGCGCCTCGGCCACGCGCAGGCCTTCGCCTATTCGGGGGCCGCGGCGATCTTCCGCGAGCATGCCAGCCTTTCGGCCTTCGAGAACAACGGCAGCCGGGATTTCGACATCGGAGCCCTGAGCGACCTGGCCGATACCGCCTATGCGGCCGCGACGCCGCTGCAATGGCCGCTGCCGAAGCGTGGCAAGGCCCGCGCCCGACTCTTCGCCGACGGCCAGTTCTACACCTTCGACAAGCGCGCCCGGTTCGTCGCCGTTCAGCCCCCGGCCCTCGCACAGGCGGTGAGCGAAGATTACCCCCTCGTCCTCAACACCGGCCGCGTGCGCGATCACTGGCATACCATGACCCGCACGGGGAAGAGCCAGCGCCTCTCGGCCCATCGCTCGCTGCCCTTCGTGGAGATCCACCCCGACGACGCCGTGCCGCTCGGGCTAAGGGAGGGCGACCTCGCCCGGATCGCCACGCCGCACGGCACCGTGACCCTGGAGACGATGATCACCGATGCCGTGCGGCCGGGCAACCTGTTCGCGACCTTCCACTGGAGCGCCGCCACCGCCTCGGATGCCCGCGTCGGCGCCCTGGTGCGGGGCATTCCCGATCCGGTCTCCGGCCAGCCGGAACTGAAGGCGACACCGGCCGGCATCGCGCTGGTGCCCTACCGCAACCGCGGCTTCCTGCTGACCCGCGGGGAGCAGGCGCTGCCCGAGGGCTGGTGGTGGGCCCGAGCCACGATTGCGGGCGGCTCGGGGTTGCAATTCGCCACGCAGGAAAGTTCGCGCGCCGTGGCGCTGATGATGCGGGGCCTGTTCCAGGGCCACGAGCTCGCCGAATATGCCGACCATGCGCGCGGGCGCTACCGCTGCGCCGTCTACGAGGCCGGGCGCCTCGTCGCCTGCCTCGCCCTCGCGCCCGCCGAGGCCCGTCCGAGTTGGGAGGAGGCCAAGGCCCTTTTTGCGGAGACCGAACCGGACCCTGCCGCCCGACGCTCCCTCCTGTCGGGACGCGCCGAGACCGCCTCGGCCGGCCCGACCGTCTGTGCCTGTCACGGCGTCGGGCTCGACGTCATCGCCGGGGTCATCGCGGCGGGGGCGGGCACCGTGGAGGCCGTGGGCGCAGCCTGCAAGGCCGGCACGAATTGCGGCTCGTGCATCCCCGAGATCCGCAAGCTGCTGCCCGAGGCGCTTGCGCGCAACGCCGCATAGGCTCACTTTCGGCCGAATCGACACCCATCTCCGAGCCTCATGAGCACGCCCCGTATTCCCCGTGAAACCCGGCCCGCCGGTAATGAATCGACTCGCGGCGGCAGCCCTGCCGGCCTGGAGCCGCTTGCGGTGCTGCCGGTCTTCGTGCCGCTTCAGGGCAAGCGGGCCGTGCTGGCCGGCTCGAACGGGGGTGCGCCCTGGAAGGTGAAGCTGCTCGCCGCCGCCGGGGCCCACGTGGACGTCTATGCGCCGGAGCCGAGCGACGAGCTGCGCGCCGTGCCAGGCGAGATCGTCGCGGGCTCCGTGACCCTGCATGAGCGCCCATGGCATCCGGACGACCTCGCTGGGTCCGCTTTCTGCATCGGCGCCATGGAGGACGAGGCGGACTGTGTCGCCTTCGTCACCGCCGCCCGGAAGACCGGCGCCATCGTCAACGCGGTCGACCGGCCACATCTCTGCGACGTGAAGTTCGGCGCCATCGTCAACCGCTCGCCCATGGTGGTGGGCATCTCCACGGAGGGTGCCGCCCCGGTCTTCGGCCAGACTGTGCGCGCTCGGATCGAGGGCATGCTGCCGCGCGGGTTCAAGGCCTGGATCGGCGCCGCCCGCGACTGGCGCGAGGAGGTGACGAGCCGCTTCCATGGCTTCTCGGACCGCCGCGCTTTCTGGGAGCGCTTTACCGATCGCGCCTTCGCGGAGCCCGATCGCACGCCGACCGCAACCGATCTCGCCGAGTTGCTGGGCGAGACCGAGGCCGCGCCGAAGGGTGGCGCGGTGACCCTGGTGGGCGCCGGACCCGGCGATGCTGAACTCCTCACCCTCAAGGCGCTGCGCGCGCTGCGCAACGCCGACGTGATCCTCTACGACGATCTCGTGGCGCCTGAGATCCTCGACTATGCCCGCCGCGAGGCCCGCACCATGCTGGTGGGCAAGACCGGGCATGGCCCCTCCTGCCGCCAGGACGACATCAACGCGCTGATGGTGCAGTTGGCCAAATCCGGCAAACAGGTGGTACGCCTGAAATCCGGCGACCCTCTGGTGTTCGGGCGGGCCGGCGAGGAGATCGATGCCTGCCGCGCCGCCGGCATTCCCATCAGCGTGGTGCCGGGCATCTCGGCCGCGCAGGGGGCAGCGGCTTCCCTCTGCGTCTCGCTGACGAACCGCGACGCGGCGCGGCGCCTGCAATACGTCACCGGACATGACCGGCGCGGGGCGCTGCCCGAGGATCTGAACTGGGGTGCACTCGCCGATCCGAGCGTCACCACCGTGGTCTACATGCCGAAGAAGACGCTGGGTGTCCTGCTGGAGCGGGCGATCGCCGAGGGGCTCGCACCGACGACCCCGGCCCTCCTCGTCTTCAACGCCACCCGTCCGAACCAGCAGGTGGTGGAAGCCAGCGCGGCCGACCTCGCCGACCGGGTCGAGGCCTCGGGCCATGAAGGGCCAGCCCTGCTCATGGTGGGCGAGGCCCTGCGGCGGATGGGTGCGGCGGCAGCGATCGCCGCGATCGAACCGGGCAAGCTCGCGATCTGAGGGCGGGGACTCGGTCGGGGCTGGATCAGGTCGTCGGCCGTGAGGGAGCGTCCTGCTAGGCCGACACGGCCCGACAGGCGCCGTCGGCGTCGCGGCGAGCATGCGGCATGATCTCCGGTGCGACCCGCCGCAGCCCGGCACGCGGTTCCAGGGCGCCTGGCTGCTTGAGGCCCCAGACCAGCCCCAGCCGGCGAAGAGCCAGAAGGAGCCACCAGCCCGGATCGTGCTGACCGGGCTCCAGCCCGAGGCGGGCCGAGTCCGGCCAGGCGTGGTGATTGCCGTGCCAAGCCTCGCCGAAGGTGACGAGTGAGGCCGCCGGCAGGTCATGGCCTTGGACTGCCGCGCCGTCGACGACCCAGCCCTGTGGACCCCGGCCATGGGTGAAATGGCCGACGAGCCAATGCCCGGTAAGGCTCGCGGCGATCCGGACCGGCACGCCCCAGAGCAGCCACGGCATTCCGCCAATCCAGAAGAACAGGAGCGCCCAGGGTAACTGCTGAGCCATCCATGTCGCCTCCAGGAAGGCCAGAGTGCGGTCCCGGGACAATCGGTCCTCCGGCACGAAGCGCGGAGGATGCATCAGTACGAGGCGGCAATGCATCTGCCACCAGGCATCGCGCAGGAGGGTGGCTCGGTGCGCATGGAGCGGATGGCAAGCGGCTTGGCGTTGCGCCCAGTCTCGGGTGTCGTGAAGCTGCACCATGCCGAGTGGACCGGCCATGCCCACCAGCGTGCCGAGATAGATGAGCGTGCGCTCGACCCAGAGAGGCGCCGAGAAGCTGCGGTGGATCAGCAGTCGGTGCAGCCCGATGGAATGCCCGGCGCAGAGCGTGACGGCGCTGGTGACGAGAAACAGCACTACCGAGCCGGGTGTGACGTGGAGCGGGGCGAGGACGAGTGCCGCCAGGGTCATGCCACCGACCCAGAGGGAACGCGCAGGCGCCCAGGCGACGCGTCCTTCGGTGGCCGAGGTCGTGGAATCTGCGAGGAGCCGCGGGGTGGAGAGACATGCCATGGTGCCTACCTATTGTATTTCGTGAATTACCTAATCAATTAATGGTGCGCTTGTCAATAATTAGCTTATCGCTTAAATGCCGGGAGCCCGGTGATCCGGTGCGCCTTCAGCCCTCTGAGAAACCATGCAGCGCGTCTTCGAAGCCCTGTCCTCCTCCGTGCGACGGCAGATCCTCGCTTATCTCGCCCATACCGAGCTCAGCGCGGGGGAAATCGCCGGGCGCTTCTCCATGTCGAAGCCCTCGATCTCGCAGCACCTCTCGGTGCTCGAATCGGCAGGGCTGATCGTGGGTGAGAAGCGCGGGCAATTCGTGTTCTACCGGCAGGTTGAGGATAGCCTTCTCAACACGCTCAACGGCTTCGTGCAGGAGGCCTGTCCGATCGCCCGCCCGATCCGGCGGGAGAGCGCGACCCTGGCCGAGAGTCGGGCCGCAGAAAGTCGGATCAAGACGAAGCCCGACGCGGACGAGCCGCCGCCGGGCTGAGGAGTCGGTCGAGGGTTCCGGCGTCTTGGCGGTGCCGTGTCGGCGCTGTCCCGGCACCAACCGGCGACGGTTTGGCGGATTGCCCGGGGGCGGCGCCTGTGGTCTGAAGCCGCCATCTCCCTCGACTGCAAGGCCGTCCCATGCGTCGCACGCTCCTGCCCCTCATCGCCTTCGTGGTCGGCCTCGTGGGGCTCTGCGTCGCTGCCTTCGTGGTGTTGGCGCCGCGGACCCAGGAGGCCGGGACGAGCAGCGTCGGCGGCCCCTTCACCCTGACCAACCAGGACGGGCAGCGCGTCACCGAGCGCGACTATGCGGGCCGGACGCACCTCGTGTTCTTCGGCTTCACCCACTGTCCGGACGTGTGCCCGACGACGCTGCAGCAGATCGGCGACGTGCTCCAGGCCCTCGGGCCGAAGGGGAAGGACACCCGCGCCCTGTTCATTGCCGTCGACCCCGAGCGCGATACCCCGGAGGCCCTGAAGACCTACCTGGCGAGCTTCGATCCGCGCATCGTCGGCCTGACCGGCTCGCCCGAGGAGGTGAAGGCGGCGGTGAAGGCCTACCGGGCCTATGTCCGCAAGGTGCCGACCAAGGATGGCGACTACACCTTGGAGCACACCGCCCTCGTCTACGTGATGAATGGCCAGAACCGCTTCCTTAACGCCCTCAATCTCGCCCGCCCACCCCAGGAGGCGGCGGCCGAACTCGCCAAGATGCTGTGAGCGCCTTGGCCTCACGCTGACGCGGAACGGCGCACGCGCCGGCCTCCTCTCTCTGCCCCGGAGCGACCATGACCGTCCTGTCGGCCTTCCCGATCACCCCCTCGAACGCCGATGGCCAAGTCGACCTCGGCGCCCTGCGGACCATCCTGCAGCCCCTGGTGGAGGCGGGCGTCGGCTCGATCGGCCTTCTCGGCAGCACCGGCACCTATCCCTTCCTGGCGCGCCACCAGCGCCGCCGGGCCGTGGAGGCTGCCGTCGAGGCGATAGCAGGCCGGGTGCCGCTCCTCGTCGGGGTCGGCGCCCTGCGCACCGACGAGGCGGTGCGGATGGCCCAGGACGCAAAGGGCGCCGGAGCCCAGGCCGGCCTCCTCGCGGCCATGTCCTATACGCCCCTGACCGAGGACGAGGTCTTCGAGCATTGTGCGACCGTGGCGCGGGATTCCGGCCTGCCGCTCTGCCTCTACGACAATCCGGGTACCACCCATTTCCGGTTCACCCCGGAGCTCGTCGGCCGCCTCGCCCGTGTTCCGGGCATCGTCGCGGTGAAGAGCCCGTCCCCCGAGCCGGAAGCCGCGGCGGAGCACGTTCGGGTGCTGCGCGCCGCGGTGCCGGCCGAATTCACCCTCGGTTACAGCGGAGACTGGAACGCGGTCGAGGCGCTGCTGGCGGGCGGCGAGGCCTGGTACAGCGTCTTTGCCGGGCTGTTCCCGAGGTCCGCTCTGGCGATCACCCGCGCGGTCGAGATCGGGGATGCGGCCGAGGCGCGACGCCTCAACGCCCGGCTGGCACCGCTCTGGGAGCTGTTCCGGACGTTTTCGAGCCTGCGGGTCGCCTATGCCTGTGCCGATCTTCTCGGACTCTGCCGAGCGGAGCCGCCGCGCCCGATCCTCCCCGTGACCGAGGAGGTCCGGCGGCAGATCGCGGACACGCTGGCGACCCTCGAGCTGAGCTGACCGCGCTCCTCTTCAACGCGGATGCAGGGCACCGGAGCGGGAGGTGCGGGCGAGGCCGTGCTCGGTCTTGTTCCAGCGATTCGGCGCGCGGATGAGTTCGATCAGGCCCGCCCAGGCGGCGAGGCTGACGAGCAGGAAGTACACCGGCATCCAGGGCACGACCGCCAGGAGGTCGAACCACTCGCGTCGGACGCAGCCGAGGGCGGCGGGCAGCAGCATGGCCAGCAATCCGGCGATGAACAGCGTCACCGACGCCCCGGCGGGAAGGTTCGCCCAGAAGCCGCCTGGCGCCGGGAATCCGCTCCATACGAACAGCGCGAAGTCGTAGGCCGCCCGGCCCATGAGGAACGGATAGACCAGACCGGAGATCACGGTTCCGGGAACCAGCGCGATGGCGCCGAGCGTACCGAGGATGCCGAGCTGGCGGGCCGTGTCGCGCGGCGCCCGCGCATGGGTGAGGCTGGTCTGCAGGAAGCCCTTCATCCAGCGGGTGCGCTGGTGCAGCCAGGGCCGGAATGCCCGAGGCGCCTCCTCCAGCGTATCGCTGGGCAGGTCCGCCACGTGGTAGCCTGCCCGGGCGAGGCGAATTCCGAGATCGGCATCCTCGGTAACGTTCCACGCATCCCAGCCGTGCAGGCTTCGGAGAATGTCGGTCCGGAAATGGGTCGAGGTGCCTCCGAGCGGAATCGGAATGCACCAGGAGGCGAGGGCCGGAATCAGGACGTCGAACAGCGCCGCATACTCGATGGCGAAGCACTGGGTGAGGCGGCCGTCATCCATGTTGTCGATGACGAGGCGGCCCTGCAGGCAGGCGACCTTGTGGGACGCCTGGGCGAAGCGGGCCGCGGCGGCGCGGAGCTGATTCGGATCGGGCACGTCCTCGGCGTCGTAGACCACCAGGCAGGCTCCGCGCGCCAGCGGAAGAGCGGCGTTGAGGGCACGCGGCTTGGTGCGGGGCAGTCCCCCCGGCACCCGGATGATCTCGAACCGGGCCGGCAGCGCGGCCGCCGCCAGGGCGTCGCCGGTCTCCGTGTCGTCGGCCTCGATCACGAGCTTGATGTCGAGCTTCGCCACCGGGTAATCGAACCGCGCCAGGGCGGCGACGAGGCGCGGCACAACCCGCGCTTCGCGATGGAGTGCCACCAGTACAGTGTAGACCGGCAATGCCGTATCCGGCAGCCGCGCCTCGGGGACCGGATCGGGCTCGACGGCGGCGGCGGCGATGCGGAACGTCACCATGACGAGAAAGCCGAGCTGCACTACGGTCCAGGTGCCGATCAGGATCGCGCCGGGGATGAACTCGGCTCCGAGATACGCCGCCCCGAACATCAGCCCCACGAGGGCGAGGCGCGGCCCCTGCGTCCCGGACTCGAAGGCCCAGTCGGGACGATGCCGCTGGAGGCTGTCGGCGGCGTAGGTCGCGATCCCGGTGGGGTTGGCGGCAAAGACCGCATCGCGCAGGGCACGCGGCGTCGTGATGGCATAGCCTTCGCCGTCGGCGGTGCCATCGCATAGGAGCGCCGCGATGGCGGGTCCGCGCGGCGCGCGCACGAAGGCTGCCGGCCCTGGCCACGCCAGGGGGGCGAGGCCAGCCACGAGGCTGTCGGGATAGCAGGTCCCATCCCCGAGCCGCAGGAGGTCGCCGACGAGGAACGGAACGCCGAGGGCCAGGGCGAGCCGGCGGTAATAGGTCTCTTCGCCGATCAGGTCCGCGTGGATCAGCGCGGTGGCGGCGTCGGTGCCGCAGGCCCGAGCCAGGGCGGCGGCCTCGGCCAGGCGTTCCGGGTCAAATCCCTGCCGGGCCAGGAACGCGATCTCCGGCGGAAGCGCAGCATTCCCGCCGCCGGGAGCGCTGAAGCCGAGCAGCGACACCACGCGCGACCTCCCGAGAGCCCGAGGATGTGCTAGGGAGACGCGGTGAGCCAGACCGCATCCACGCACAACTCGTGCGCCACATTTACAACTTCCGCGCGCGATGACCGGAAGGCAAGGCGTCGGCGGAGCCGAGTCACTGCTTTCATCCTGGGTGCAGCGCTGATCTGCGGCGGGAACGCCCCGACCGCACGAGCCGACGGCGTCTCGATCCCGAACTTCTGGAACCCGCGCTCACGCCAGGAACGGATGGAATCACAGCCGGGTACGCGCACGGTCCGCTTCCTCACCGACGACGACTTCCCGCCGCTGCATTTCGCCGGACCGGACGGCTCTCCCACCGGCTTCGTCGTGGAACTCGCCCGGGCCGTCTGCGAGCGGCTCGCGATGTCCTGCACGGTCCAGGCCCGCCGCTTCGACACCCTCCTCGACGCCCTGGCCGACCGGCAGGGGGACGTCGTCGCCGCCGCGATCCCACTGACTCCGACCCTGCGCGCGCGCTTCCTTGCCACCCGTCCGTACTTCCGCTGGCCGGCCCGCTTCGTCGCGCGCACCGACAAGGGCCTGCCGGTTCCCTCCGCCGCGGCCCTGGCCGAGAAGAGCGTCGGCGTGGTCGGCGGCAGCGCACACGCGGCCTACCTGACGGCCTTTTTCCCCAAGGCGGCCGCGAAGCCCTTCACCGACCTCGCCACCGCCGAGGCGGCTCTGCGTCGGGGCGAGGTCGACTACGTTTTCGCCGACGGGCTCAACCTCGCCCTCTGGATCGGCGGCGTCGAAGCCGCGGGCTGCTGCGCCTTCCTAGGCGGCGACTACCTCGAGAACCGCTATTTCGGTGAGGGCATCGGCCTCGTCACCCGCTCCGACGACCCCGTCCTGTCCCGGGCGCTGGACGACGCGCTGCAGCGACTGTGGGACGAAGGCAAGTATGCGGAGCTGTATCTGCGGTTCTTCCCGGTGAGCCCGTTTTAGGCATCCAGGGCGCGTCATTCGTTTGCAGGCGGCGTACGGAATATCCCCATGCGACTTCCCTCGCCGTTCCGTCATGCTGGCTCGTCGCCTGGGCGGCAGTCCGGACCCGGTTGCTCACAGTAGGCTGGCGCATCCGCCCTGCGCAGCCGGATGGTTCAGCTGAGCCGGCCTGACGAGAGTGCAACGATATCCTCAGCGCCTCGTCCGTGAGCCTCAGTCGCGCAGCCGCCCCGCCCCGGCCGCGACGCCGAGGAGGAGGACGGCTACCGCGAGGAAAGCCCAGGTCAGGCTGGTCGCGTGGGCCAGGATTCCGATGGCGGCCGGGCCGGCGAGCACGCCGGCATAGCCCAGGGTGGTCACAGCGGGAATCGCCAGGGCGGCGGGCATCGAGGCTTGCCGCCCGGCGGCGGTGAACAGCACCGGCACGATGTTGGCGCACCCCGCCCCCACTAGGGCATAGCCCAGGAGCGTCACCGGCCAGAGCGGCACGGTCGTCACCAGGACGAGCCCGGCGGCTGCCAGCAGGGCGCCCAGGACCACGATTCGGCGGCGGCCGAGCCGGTGCACGAGACCGTCGCCGGTGAGCCGGCCGAGGGTCATGGTCAACGAGAAGGCCGCGTAGCCGAGGCCGGCCTGGGCTGGCGCAAGGCCCCGCTCCTGGATCAGGAAGATGCCGCTCCAGTCCAAGGCCGACCCCTCCGTGAGAAAGACCACGAAGCACAGGAGGCCGATCACCAGCACCGGGCCGCGCGGCACCGCGAAGGCCGGGCCGCGTGATCCGCCTTCGCTGGGCAGAAGTCCCGGCAGGGCGGCAAGGAAGGCAACCGCGATGCCGGCGACCACCGCCAGGGTCGCGGCCGGCGGTGTCAGGCCGAGGCTCAGGAGGGCGCTGAAGCCGGCGGCGCCCACGATGCAGCCGAGGCTGTAGAGCCCGTGGAAGCCCGACATCATCGGCCGCCCGGCGCGGCGCTCCACCACCACCGCTTGAAGATTCATCAGGCAATCGAGCAGGCCGAGCCCGATCCCGAGCCCAATCAAGGCGACGGCGAGGACCGCGAGATCTGTGGCGCGGGACAACGCCAACAGCGCCGAACCGGTGGTGACGACGGCGAGCGTCAGAACCGGGCGGACACCGAAGCTTTGTGCGAGAGCGCCTGCCATCGGCATCGTGGCGAGGGAGCCGATGCCGAGACAGAGGAGAAGCATCCCGAGGGTCGCGTCGTCCAGGCCGGCCCCGGCCTTCACGAGGGGGACCAGAGGCGCCCAGGCCGCAACCCCGAACCCCACGATGAGGAACAGCAGGCGGGTGGCACGAATTTCGGGGGCGCCGTTCATCCGCATATGCGGACGGGCGATCGCGGATCGGGGGTTCGACGTCATGAAGCCTTGGGGGCTGGGCAGCCTGAGCGCATCGTGATGCGAGACGACGTTTCGCAGGTCGACGCGGCAAAGGTGTGAAGCCGACCCGCCGTCGAGACGGAGCTAGGATCGTTAGGCTCGGCTGCCGACGCAGATCAGCGACCAAGACCTGAGTCGCCCTGTGTCCGCCCGCGACGCGCGACATAGATGCGGCGAGGCTGAGTCGGATCGAAAGCGCCGGCCTCGGCGCGACCAGAACCCTGCGCGTCGCGAGACCACTCCGCGTTGACCCTCCGGGTCACCCTCCCTACGGTGCCGACCTTCCTGATCATCCTTGCAGAACTGACGCTGTCTCATGTCGTCCCCGTTCCACCTCGACCCGGATCTCATCGCGGCGGCGGCCACCGCGGCCGCCTGGCCCTTCGAGGAGGCGCGCAAGCTCGTGGCGCGGCTGGAGCGTCGTCCGAAATCCGAAATCCTGTTCGAGACCGGCTACGGGCCGTCGGGCCTGCCGCATATCGGCACCTTCGGCGAGGTGGCACGGACCTCCATGGTCCGGCACGCCTTCCGGGTGCTCACCCAGGACAGCGTACCGACGCGGCTGATCGCGTTTTCGGACGACATGGACGGCCTTCGCAAAGTGCCGGACAACGTGCCGAACAAGGAGATGCTGATCGGCGCCCTGAATCAGCCGCTGACCCGCGTGCCCGACCCGTTCGGCACTCATGACAGCTTCGGCGCACACAACAACGCCGAGTTGCGCCGCTTCCTCGACGCCTTCGGCTTCGACTATGAATTCCGCTCGGCGACCGAATGCTACAAGGCCGGTCTGTTCGATGCGGCGTTGATGACGGTGCTGGAGCGCTACGAGGCCGTGATGGCGATCATGTTGCCGTCGCTGCGGGCCGAACGCTCAGCGAGCTACTCCCCGTTCCTGCCCATCCACCCGGTGACGGGCGAGGTGATGCAGGTGGCCATCGACGAAGTGCGGGTGAACGCCGGCACCCTGGTGTGGCGTGACCCGAAGACGGGCGAGGCCTACGAGACCCCGGTGACCGGCGGGCATGCCAAGCTGCAGTGGAAGCCCGACTGGGCCATGCGCTGGGTGGCGCTCGGCATCGACTACGAGATGGCCGGCAAGGACCTCATCGATTCGGTGAAGCTTTCGGGCGAGATCGCCCGAGCGCTGGGCGGCGAACCGCCGGAGGGCTTCAACTACGAGCTTTTCCTCGACAAGGACGGCAAGAAAATCTCGAAGTCGAAGGGCAACGGCCTCTCGATCGACGACTGGCTGGTCTACGGCACCGCCGACAGCCTTGCACTGTTCATGTACAACAAACCCCGCGAGGCCAAGCGTCTGTTCGTGGAGATGATCCCACGTCAGGTCGACGACTACCTCGGCTTCCTCGAAAAGTATCCGGCCCAGGAGGCGACCCAGAAGCTCGGCAACCCGGTTTGGCACCTGCATGGCGGCCATCCGCCAGCGGCCGAGGCCGTGGGCAAGGGCGGCGCCCTGAACTTCGCCATGCTGCTGAACCTCGCGGCGGTAGCCAACACCGAGGATCCGGCCGTGCTCTGGGGCTTCATCCGTCGCTACGACCCGGAGGTGGGCCCTGAGACCCACCCGGTGCTGAACCGACTCGTCGGCCATGCGCTCGCGTATTTCCGGGATCTGGTGCGACCGGCCAAGACCTACCGGGCCGCGACGGACGCGGAACGGGCCGCCCTGGAGGACCTCTCCGAGACGCTGGCCGCACATGCGGGTTCGGGTGATCCGGAGGGGCTGCAGGCGGTGGTCTATGAGGTCGGCCGCCGACATTTCCCTGACCTGTCGGGCAAGGCCAAGAGCCCGGATGGGCGCCCCGGCGTATCGCAGGCCTGGTTCAGCACGATCTATAACGTGCTGTTCGGAGAGGCACGCGGCCCACGCTTTGGCTCGTTCATCGCCCTCTACGGCGTCACCGAGACCCGGGCGTTGATCGCCACGGCGCTGACAGGAGCCTTCCTGCCCGAAGCACCGGCGGCTTGATGAACCGCCTTGCGCCGGCGCCCTTGGGCGCCGGCGCAGGATAATGTGTGCGGCATGACGTGCGCTTTCGCACAATTGTGCTTGTCTCCGCGGCATCCGAAGGATAAACCGCCATCGCCTGGACAGAAAAAAGGCCGCCCCTGTGAGGGAGCGGCCCGAAGTCTAGGGAGGAAACGCCCAAGAAGGGCACACCGCGGCGACGCCATCGCCGCGGTGCATGGCCACCAAATGCCATCCCGCACCGCACCATGCAATTGTCTCCTTGGGGGAGCGGCTATGCGTGCAGTGCATGAAATCCGCATCCCTTGCGCTAGCGGGTCGCTCCAGGGCCAATGTCCGACCGGCCGAGCTGGCTCAGGCTCATGGCCCAGACCCGTTCCTGCAACGCCACGTCCCGGCCCCGGGCGGAGGTCGCCACCGGTTGGCTGCGAACGAAGTAGAGCCCCGTCGTGTCCGCCGTCTCCGGTGCCGTCGCTACATGGATGGACGTCGCTGCTCCTGAAACCGGATCGGCCATGAAAGGCCGGATCAGGCGCCAGCCGAGGCCGAACCAGCCGCCGGTTCCCGCGGCGAACCCGCTGGCGATGACGCCGGGGTGCAGGGCGTTGCTGGTGACACCGGTCCCGGCCAGACGGCGCGCGAGGGCGGCACTGAACAGCACATTGCCGAGCTTGGCTTGGGAATAGACCGTGACGGGGCTGTAGCCTTGGGTATGGCCGATGTCATCGAAGGCGATGCGACCGCGCCGATGCGCCGCCGAGGCGACATTGACGATGCGGGCCGGCGCACTGGCCTTCAGAAGATCCAGAAGTTCGAGGCTGACCTGCATGTAGGCGAGATGATCGAGCGCCCAGGTGCGCTCGATGCCATCCCCTGTCACGGCGTAGCGGTCGAAGATCGCACCGGCATTGTTCACGAGTACGTCGAGACGCGGGTATCTTACCCGGACCTCCGCTGCGAGGCGACGGATTTCGGATTGGGACGAGAGGTCGGCCGTGAAGCCGTCGACCTCTCCACGCGATACCTCTTCGCGAAACCGCTTGATGGTCTCACGGACGCGCCCGGCGTCCCGGCCGACGATGCCGACCCGGTACCCGGCCCGGGCGAGGCCGAGCGCCGTTTCGGTGCCGATGCCGGAGGTGGCACCGGTGACGAGAGCGATCCGGTCCGGCATCGGCGCGTACGGACTAGAACACCGCCTGCCCGATGGCGAAGGCGACGATCACGATGATGATGGCCACCACCAGGAACAGACCGAACAGGATGCGGGCCAGGGAGCCGGCGCCCGAGGCAATGCCGGTGAAGCCGAGACCACCCGCGAGCAGGGAGATCACGAAACAGATGAGGGCCCATTTCAAAAGGGTCATGCGCAATACTCCAGCTCGCGAAACCGAGCGATAACCGCCCTGAGCCGCAAGCGTTCCGCCCAAGCTCGGCTGTTTTACGACGGCATCGGAGATGCGGCCGCGCTCGGGCGCCCCTCCGTGCCGTGCCGCTCGAGAAGGATGTGCGCCAGGGCGTGGTAGAGCCCCTCGCGGCAGACTGCCTTCGAGACCGCGTCGGCGATCAGAGCCGCCACCATGAGGGGGATCATCAGGGCATGGTCCTGGGTCATCTCGGTGACGATGACGAAGGCGGTGATCGGCGCCTGCAGAGCCCCGGTGAGGTAGGCGACCATGCCGATCAGGACGAGGGCAGCCACGGGCACCCCCGAGAACCACCCCTGGAAGGCGGCGCCGAGGCCGGCTCCGATGCTGAGGGAGGGGGCGAACAGCCCGCCGGGTATACCGCTGATCGCCGAGAACAGGGTCGCCAGGAACTTCAGCGGGGCGAAATCGACGTGACTCGCCGCGGTGCCGTGCAGGAGGGCGCGGGCCTCCTCGTAGCCGGTGCCGTAGACCGCGCCGCCCGAGATGAGGCCGCACAGGGCGACTCCGAGGCCGCAGGCCGCCGCGAAGGCGATCGGGTGTCTGGCGATGACCGCCCCGAGGCGTCCCGGCAGGCCGCGCGCGAACAGGATGACGATGCGGGCGAACCCACCGCCGGCAAGGCCGCCGAGAGCGCCGATCACCGGGATGGCGATCCAGCCCGGACCGAAGGGCAGGGCGGCGTCGGAGGTGCCGAAGTAGGTGTAGTTGCCGGTGAGCGCCATGGCGGTCAGCCCCGCCGCTACGATGGCGGCGACGATGAGTCCGCCGGTGCGCGCCTCGTAAGCCCGGCCGAGTTCCTCGATGCCGAAGACGATGCCAGCGAGCGGCGTGTTGAAGGCAGCCGCGACGCCGGCCGCGCCACCCGCCAGGATCAGGCCCGGAACCCGCTCCGGCGTCAGGTGACCGGCCGCCGCCATGATCGCGGCCCCGACCTGCACCGTCGGGCCCTCGCGCCCGGTGGAGGCACCGAACAGCAGCCCGAGGCTCATCACCACGATCTTGCCGATCGCGACCTTGAGCGAGACAAGGGAGCGGCGCAGGGCGACCTGCCGGGTCTGGCGCGCAGCGATCACCTGCGGGATGCCCGACCCCTGCGCGTTCGGAAACACGTCGCGGGCGAGCCAGGCACAGAGCGCGAAGCCGAGCGGGGTAAGGCCGAGGGCCACCAGCGGCGAGAGCGCCAGCACCTGCCGAAAGCCTCCCTGGGCCGCATCGGCCAGCCAGGCCATGAGCACCGCCGCCAGCCCGACGCCGACGCCGCCGGCAAGGAACAGCAGTCGATGGCGCCACACCCCGAAGGCGTCCTGCGTCGCGCCACGCAGCCGCTGCATCCCTGGCAGGACCTTGGCAGGCAGGACCTTTCCGTGAATGAGTTTGGCGCGCAGGAGCTTTGCGCGCCGGGGGGTCGGAATTCGGAGCATTCGGTCCCGGAAGTGAAACGAGGACGGACGGCGAGGCTCAGGACGAGCCCTTGGTGCGGCGAGCGGAGCGCTCAGGCAAGGGCCGTACCTTCGCGTGCCCGTCCTTTCCCTCCGCCTCCGCCCGACAGAGGGCCTCAACGGTCTTGAGATACGCCTTGGCGTCGAACTTCCGAAGAGAATTCTCGCTCTGGTACCGCACGGTCCCGAAGATCTTGCGGCGGGCCCAGGGCCGATCGTGCAGGCCGTAGACCCAGGCGACGTTGGTGAAGGAATTCGCGTCGCGGCCGTCGAGGAAGTAGCGGTTGTTGAGTCGCAATGTGCGGGCGAAGCCCTCCTCGGGCGAGGGCGACCATTCGAGGATCTTCTTGCCCCAATACATGCGCAGATGGTTGTGCATGTAGCCGGTCTCGCGCATCTCGGCCTGAGCCGCATTCCAGTAGACGTCGTGCGTTTTGCCCTCGGCGAGTTCCGTCTCGGTATAGGTCCTGGGACGCGGGTCGGCCGCGTGCTCGGCCAGCACCTTCCGGGCCCATTCGGGGACGGCGCGGGCATAGTCGTCGTAGCCCTCCGTATGATGGACGTGATTCATCGCCAGTTCGCGACGGACCACGACCTCCTCGACATAGGCCGTCTTGTCCTCTCGGCCGCCGGTCTTCGCCGCGCGCACCGCCAGCACGATCTCGACGGGTGAGATCTGCCCGAAATGCAGGTAGGGGCTCATGTGCGAGGCCGCCCCGGCTTCCGGGCGGTTGCGGTCGCTTCCGTACTGCGCGAACGGGCCGTCGAGATAGGCCGCGAGCCGCCGGCGGGCCTCGGTCTCGCCACCGGTGAAGCGGCGCACCGGACCCACCACGCGGTCGAGGCTCATGCCCGCCAGCACCGCGTCGGGATCGGCGATGTCGACCTCGGAACGGGGCAGACCCGCCCCGGCCCTGTGCTTCACCGTGCGGGCAGCGAGGGGCGCCACGTAGTCGTCGAGATGCTTGTGCAGCTTCGGGCGCAAGGTGCGGGCCGCGTATTCGTGCTTGCTCGAGACGACGTCCACCGGGACGACCACGTCACCCTCCACCTGTACGACTCGGGTCTCGACGGCGGCGGCGATCTCATCGTACCAGCGCTTCTGGATGGCGAGATAACCCCGGTCCAGAACCAGAACGGCCGCCTGCTTCGCGAGGTCAATGGCAATCGCGGCGGGCGAGGCCTTGCGCAGGCAGAAGCCGATGCCGCGTGCCTCGAAGCCCAAGGCCGCATCGGCGAGACCCTGGAGCAGGAAGGCGTAGTGCCGGGCATTGGCCTCGGGAAACCCATTGGCGCCGTCGAGCAGCCCGAAGCAGGCGAGCACGGGAAGACCGAGCCGGTTCCCCTCCTCGACGGCCCATTCCAGAGCCGGGTTGTGGTGGGCGCGGTTTGCCTGTTGCAGCAGATAGAGCACGTAGCGCCCGTCGCCGCGGGGCTCGACATCGTTGAGAATTCGAACCCGTCCCGCCTGTATCGCCATCGGCCGACACCCATTCCCGAATCGTGCTGAAAGATCGAGCGCCAAATCCATCCGGCGCCGGAGGCAGAAAGGCCCACTCGCGCGGAGGGCCGCTCTACGGAGAAGAATAGACAGAACGACGAAAGCTGAATTCGAACAGCCCGTTATCGTGTCTTCACTTCAGATCGCACCCGATCCAGGAAGCGAGCATTTGCGGCTGCTCAGATGCGACATTTTTGATACAGAAATGGAGCAACCGATCGCGCCTCGCGAAAAGAGACACGAGTGCTGCCCTATTCACCTTGCAATTCTCCACAGGAGGATCAGATTGTGCATTGCGGGAACGCGATGGCGTCGCGGTCCCGCTGCCCTCCTTGGGCGTTTCCTCCCTAGACTTCGGGCCGCTCTTCGGAGCGGCCTTTTTTCTGTCGCGCCCCCGTCACCCACGGGCGCGCGCCCGGATCATGAAGTTGTCGTAGGTGTATTCCGCCACCTGGAACCAGAGATATTCCTCGTTCCGGAACACCTTCATCGCCTCGTAGATCCGCTTGAAGTCGGCATTCTTGGCGCCGATGTCGCCATAGACGTCGTTGGCGGCCTTCAGGGCTGCCTCCATCACGTCCTGGGGGAAGGGACGCAACTGCGCACCGCCAGCCACGAGGCGACGCAGGGCCCGCGGATTGCGCGCGTCGTACTTCGCCTGCACGTCGGCATAGACCTGGGCGGAGGCAGCCTGCAGGATGGCGCGGTACGCCTTCGGCAGTCCCTTCCACGCCTCGGCGTTGAACCAGAGGTGAAGCATCGACGCCCCTTCCCAGAAACCGGGATAATGGTAGGTCGGGGCCACCTTCTGCAGTCCGAGCTTCTCGTCTTCGTAGGGTCCGATCCACTCGGCCGCATCGATCGTTTTGGCTTCCAGGGCGGCGTAGAGGTCCGACCCCGGCGTGGTCTGCGGCACGACACCGAGCTTGACCAACACTTGGCCGCCAAGCCCACCGATCCGCAGCTTCAGCCCCTGGAGATCCGCCAGTGTCTTCACCTCGCGGCGGAACCATCCGCCCATCTGCGCACCGGTGTTGCCGGCCGGCAGGGCCACCAGACCGTGCTTGGCGAAGATCTCGCCGAACAGGTCGGCGGCTCCGCCCTGGAGCCACCAGGCGCCCTGGCCGCGCGCGTTGAGGCCGAAGGGCAGGGCGGTGGCGAGGGCGAAGGTCGGGTCCTTGGACGCCCCCAGGGTCGCCGACGCGTAGCCCATCTCGACCGTACCCGCGCTCACCGCGTCGAGGACCCCTTCGGCAGGTACGGGTTCGCCGGGCCCCGAGGGTTGGATTTGGAAGCGCCCGTCGGTGGCCTCGCTGACGAGCCGGGCCAGCATTTCCGTCGCACCGAACAAGATATCGAGATTCTTCGGAAACGCGCAGGCGAGACGCCAGCGCAGTTCCGGCGCAGCCTCGGCGCGCGCAGGCGCCCCCAGGAGGGATGCCGCGCCGCCAAGCCCTGCGGAGAGGAGAGCACGGCGCCCGGTGGAGGGACCTGCGGAGGATGGAGGCATGACGTCTCGCTGAAAGTTCTCGAACGTCCCGTCGCGGCGCGTCCGGGCCGATCGATGGCCTGAAGATTCGCCGTTCACGAACCGATGAAAGGCCGGAAACGATCCCGAAACGTCAGAATGTCAGTTCCCGCCGACCCGAATGGCATCCTCACAGGGACGTTTCGACGCCATGAATCACGCCAGCGGACACGAGCTGATGTCCGTGAACACTATTTGGCGTACGTGAAGGTGCCGTCGTTCCAGACGTAGAGGACGTATCCCTGGGCGGTGACGTCGCCCTTGCTGTCGAAACCGACCGAACCGAGGACGAGGTCGAAGCGCTCCACGTGCAGGGTGGCGGCGATCCGCTTCGAGTCGGTCGTGTGGGCAAAATTGCCGGCCGCCACGAGGGCCTGCAGCGCGGCGTAGCCATAGATCGTCGATCCCTCGGGCTCGACACCTTCGGCCTTGAAGGCCGCGACCACGGCAGCGGCCTCGGGCTTCCGGCGCGGGTCGAGATAGAAGGTCATCAGCACGCCGTTGCTCGCTGGCCCCGCGATGGTGGCGAATTCCTGAGTGGCGATGGCGGACGTCCCGAACCATTGCGGCTTGAAGCCACGCTCGGCCGAAATCCGCACGAGACGCCCCATCTCGCGGGCATCCCCGCCGTAATACGCGACCGCGATCCCGGCCTCTTTCAGGCGATCGGCGAGGGCGGCATCATCGGCATCGCCCGCCGCGAAGGCAGTGGCGATGGCCTCGTTGATGCCGATGCGATTGAGATTTTCCTTGGTGGCGGCGGCGAGGTTGCGCGAGCCGGGCGTCAGGTCGTTGAGAATGGCGATCTTCTTGTCGCGGAACCGCTCGGCGAGGACGGTGGCCGAGAGCTTGGCCTGATCGTCATCGCGCCCGCACACGCGGAAGATCGTCGGCAGACCCCGGTCGGTGAGCTTGGCGGCGACGGAGGCCGCGGTGATCATCAGCGTGCCGTTGGCGGCATAGACCTCGGAGGCGGCAAGCGACGCGTTCGAACAGACGTGGCCGACCACGAGGCGCACCCCCTGGGTGGCGTAGTGGTTGGCCACCGCCACGGCCTTGTTGGAGTCGCAGGCATCGTCCTGCACGTCGAGAACGATGGTCTGGCCATCAAGGCCGCCCTTGGCATTGGCATCGCGGGCCGCGGCCTGGACACCGCGCAGGACCTGTTCGCCGACCGCAACATAGGCGCCGGAGCGCGGAACGGCGACGCCAATGACCACGTCGGCCAGGGCCGGGGTGGCTCCGACCATCGAGCCGGCGACGAGGAACAGGCTGCCAGCCAAGCCGCCCGCAAGCCCGAAGCGCCGGGCCGCGCGTCTGAACCTCATCCCGCCCCGTCTCACGCCTCGGTCGACCTCGCTGAAAGATAGAGGTGGATCGGCCTGCCGCCAAGGTTCGGCGTGCACCGGGTCCACGACCCGTTGCCTTCCGGCATCGACCGGGCCTGTGCGACCCGTGCGCGATGCTGCACGAGAACGCAAGAGGGAGCTTCGGCGCGGGCGTCAGGCGGCGATGCCAGATGCCCGCAGCGCCACCTTACCGGGTGGTCGCGTAGAGGGAAGCGCCGGCCGAGACCGGCGCGGTGACGGTGGAGAAGACGGAGAGGACCTTCTGGACCTCGGTGAAGGGGGCGTTGGAGACGTAGACGAGATCGCGATTGCGCATGCGGAAGGCCTGGGTCAGGAACAGGCTGTTGGGGTCGCGCATGTTGATGCGGTAGACCACCGGCACCAGGGGCGTGCCCAGCAGCGGGCTGCCCGGCTTGAGGCGGCGCACCACCGCGGCCGGCTCGAAGCGGAAGATGAAGGTGCCCGACGGATCGGCCTGGAAGTCGGACAGGCCGCGCGCCTTGGCCAGGGCCTGGGCCAGGGTGATGCCCTCGGCCTGGAACGGGATCTCGGAGGCGTTGCCCAGCGCGCCCACCGCCAGGAAGGTCTGGGGGTCGCGCACCAGGGTCAGGGTGTCGCCCGGGCGCAGGAAGATGTTCTCGGCCGGGTTCGACACCACCGTGGTCAGCGGCACCGTGGCGGTCTGCGGTCCGCGTGAGAGGCGCACGAAGGTCTCGTTGACCGGCGCGCGCACCCCGCCGGCGGTGGCGACCACGTCGAGCAGGCGGTCGCCCTTGCCCGAGAGCGGCACGCGGGCGCCGGCCACGACCTCGCCCGTCACCGTCACCGTCTGCGACACCGCCTTGGTCACCGAGACCAGCACCTGGGGCTGGATCGCCTTGCCGGCCAGTTCGGTCTCGATCAAGGCCTGCACGTCCTGGGGCCGGCGCCCGGCCACCTGGATGCGCCCGGCATAGGGCACGCTGATGGCCCCGTCGCGCGGCACCACCTGCTCGGGGATGAGGGCCGACTTGGAACCGGCCGAGAAGCGGTCGGCCACCAGGGGCCCGGAGAACAGGCCGCCCGAGCCCGCCTCCCACACCGACACGGCCACGTAGTCGCCGACCCCGATCACGGGTTCGAGCGAGGGGCGCCGGTCGCCGAACGAGGCCAGCAGGCTGTCGAGGGCGCGTCCGCGCAGGGCTTCGATGGTGGCCGCCGACAGGTCGACGATCTCGTAGCGCGCGAAGGTCCCCTCGCTCGTGGCGATGTCGGCCCCGTCCACCACCGCACCCGTCGTCGGACCGGCGGCCGGTAGCATCGACGAGCAGCCCGACACCGCCAGGGCAGTGCCCAGGGCGGTGCAGAGGGCCAGAGGCAGTGCGCGCATGCAGGATCGCCTGTCGGTTTCTCTCACAGGCTGCCTAGACCATCGCCGAGGTTCTGTCCGTGGCGGAGGGGTCACAGTCCAACGGCGAGCGCCCGGACCCAGCTTCTCATCCCCGCTACCCACGCCTATCCCAAACAAATCGTGCGACGAGCAACATTTGAAAGGACAAGGCAATATACGTTCTCACCTCAAGGCGCAGGATCGATTTGCGAAACCTGAATTCCTGGCCCATCGGACGCTATGGCATCGCCGTTTGACTATACGCCTCCCGGCCTAGCGGATGCGGTCGCAGGGCCGGTCAAGCGACGACATATCTTCTATGTCCCGGGATACGACCCGGAGGGCAGCAGCCGCTACAGGATGCTGTTCGTCCGGGAACTGGCTCGTTACACCAAGCGCTTCGCCGAGCCCAAGCGCGCGATCTCGCGCGCAACCCTCAGTGCGGACGGGACGGTGCAGAGCTGGCGGGTGGCGGCGCAGCCCGAGACACAGGGGGCTGAGACCACCTACGACGTGCTGCTCTGGGACGATCTCGTCCGGACGGACTTCGGGCGGCGGCGCCCCCTCAGCGTCGCCCTCCTGCTGATGGGCACGCTCCAGACCCTTGCATCCGGTCTGATGATCCGATTCTACCGCCTGAACTGGAAATACGGGAACGTCATTCTCTATCCCCTGGTGATGGTTCTCATCCTTGCTTTGTGCACGCTTGCCATCGCAACCTTCGTGCATGCCCATCTGGGGACGGCCTTCGGACACAGCCTCGGATGGCCGCTCTGGATCACCATGCCGGCGGGGCTTCTCATCGCCCTCGCGTGGATCAAGGCGATGGAAGCGTTCCTCAACAGGATCTACTTCTGGCAGCTCCTGAACGACTGGGTCTTCAACTGGCAGCATGGCCAGGGCTGGAGACCGGATTACGAGCAGCGCCTGGACGCGTTCACCGACCATATCCTGGCGCGCTGCGCCGGGCTGGTAGCAGGGGACGAGCCCGACGAAATCCTGATCCTCGGCCATTCCTCGGGAGCCATGACCGCCGTCGAGGTTGCGGCCAGGGTCCTCGCCCGCAACGGGCGACTTGGCACGGGGTCCACGACACTGGCCCTCGTGACCCTCGGCTCCGGGCTCCCTCTCGTGGCGATGCAGCGCCGGGCGCAGCGCCTGCGCGACGAGATCACGAGTCTCGTCACCTCGCAGCGCCTGGTCTGGGCCGACTTCCAGGCCCCCCAGGACTGGATGAACTTTCCGGGCTTCAATCCGGTGACTCATCTCGATCTCGACCTACGTGGTCGCCTCGCAACCAATCCCCTGGTGCGGTCTGCGCGATTCCGCGAGATCATCAGCGCCGAAACCTACCGGAAGGTGCGCTGGCGCCCGTTCCGAATGCACTTCCAGTTCCTGCTCGCCAACGACCAGCGCGGCTATTACGACTTCTTCGCCATGACGCTCGGCCCGCAGCGCCTGCGCGAGCGCGTGCTGAGCCCGGTCCAGCCCGGGCTCTGCCCCGTCGCGATTGCATCCTGACGCACCGCGAAAGCAGCCCGCCCCCGGCCCGCGCAATCGCGCCAGAGCCTGCTAAGAGGCGGTTTCGTCAGGACAGTAAGGATACGCGATGGCGTCTCATCAGGCTCCGCCACAGACCCGACATCCCAAAATCCTCTTGGTGATGGGCGTCTCCGGCTCGGGCAAGAGCACGGTGGCAGCCTGCCTCGCCGAGCGCCTCGGCTGGGCCTTCGTCGATGGCGACGGTTTCCACAGCCCCGAGCACGTGGCCAAGATGCGGGCCGGCCACCCCCTCGACGACGATGACCGCGCCCCCTGGCTCGCCGCGATCGGAGCCTGGATCGATACCCAGATACAACAGCGCACACCCGGAATCGTAGTCTGCTCGGCCCTGCGCCGCGCCTATCGCGACATCCTGGTTCGCGATCGCGACGAGGTGCAGATCATCTATCTGGAGGGCGATCGAGCCCTGATCGAACGGCGTCTCGCGCAACGGCAGGGGCACTTCATGCCGCCGGCCCTGCTCGATACCCAGTTCGCGATCCTGGAGCCGCCGGGACCGGAGGAGAACGCGACGGCAGTGGGCATCGACGCGGCCCCCGAGGCCGTCGTGGCAACGATCCTGGCCCGTCTGGACTTGGGGGAGGGCGGTCAGTCCTCCTGAAATCTCAGCCCGAGCCTTGCCATGCCTGCTTCCTCCGACGCGCCCTCCTCTGTCGACGCGCCTCCCGCCGCGATCGCCCTGGTCATCTCGGATGTGGACGGCACGCTCGTCACCTCCGACAAGCGCCTGACACCGGCGACCCGCGCGGCCGTGCGCCGGCTGACAGCCGCGGGCATCGGCTTCACGATCGCGTCGAGCCGGCCACCGGTGGGGTTGCGATCCCTGGTGGCGGAGCTCGGCCTGACCCTGCCGATGGGGGCCTTCAACGGCAGCACCCTGGTCGCTCCCGACCTGACCATCCTGTCGGAAACGCTGATCCCCGCTGAGGCAGCCCAGGACGCGGCACGACGTTTCGCGGCCGCCGGCCTCGACACCTGGGTGTTCGCGCACGGAGCCTGGAACCTCACCAACCCGCACGGCCCGTACACGGACCTCGAGCGCCGAACACTCCGGACCGAGCCGAACGTGGTCGCGGATCTCGTGCCCCTCCTCGACCACGCCGCCAAGATCGTCGGCGTCAGCGCGGACGCGGCCCACCTGGAGGCTTGCGAGACCGAGATCGCCAAGGCGCTGGCCGGACGCGCCGACGTCCACCGCTCGCAGGCCTACTACCTCGACGTAACCCCGCCGGGTTCCGGCAAGGCAGCCTTCGTCGAGGCCATGAGCCGCCATCTCGGCCTCGATCCAGCCCGGATCGCGACCCTGGGGGATGCCGGCAATGATGTGCCGATGTTCAGGCGCAGCGGATTCTCGGTGGCGATGGGCAACGCATCGCCTTCGGTCCAAGCCGCGGCCAGTGCCGTGACGGCCACCAACGACGCCGATGGCTTCGCAAAGGCGATCGCCGATTTTATTTTGCCGTGCTGATCTCAAACGCAAGCCAACGACCGAACAGATCCACGAGATCATTGGCAACATTGGAGAATCAATTCGGACACACTCAGCCAACCGAGCGTGAGCCTGTGTCGCGTGCGCCACAGCACATGGGGAAACGGCTACGCTCACCCCTTGGAGGCCGCTTTCCGGCCTCAATTGGCCCGGACCCTGACCGTCCAAGAACAAGGACATCCGGGTCTCCGTATGAACCAGCGCTTCCTGATCCTCGCCGTCGCCGCGGTCGCCATGCCGTGCCGGCTCTTCGCGCCCGGCGAGGCGGCTGCGCAGGGGTCGGTCGCCCGCGACAACATCGATGCGCTGATCGAGGAGCAGGCCAAGGCCCAGGGGCTCCCATCCAGCTTCGTCCATCAGGTCGTGAAGCGCGAGAGCAACTACAACCCGAACGCCAAGGGCGGCAGCGCTCTTGGCCTCATGCAGATCAAGCATGCCACCGCGCGCGGGCTCGGATACCAGGGCGACGCGGCCGGCCTGTTCGACCCCCGGGTGAACCTGCGCTATGGCATCGCCTACTTGGCCGGCGCCTACCGCGCCGCCAAGGGCGATATCGCCCGCGCCTACGGCTTCTACAATCGCGGGTACTATTACGCCGCTAAGCGCCTCGGGATCGAGACCAACGTTCCCGACGAGGTCGAGGCGCCGAAATCCGGCGAGGCCTTCGGAAACGCCTTCGCGCGCGCCGACAAACCGGCCATCATCGCTGCCAACACCGCATTAGCCTATGCGCCGAGCCCGATCGCGAACGGGATTCCGACCGACCTCGTCGAGGTGCCGCTGCCGCCGCGCCGTCCGGCCTCACTCGCCGGGCTCGATGTCGCCGCCCTCGCACCAGCCGAAGCCGCCCCGTCCATCTCCTCCGCAAGCCCCGCCGCTGCCATCAGCCCTCATCCCGGCATCGCGCCGGGGATGACCCAGGCCGGAGCACAGGTGGAGGCCGCCTTCAGCGAGGCCATTGAGGTGCCGCTGCCGCCTCGTCGTCCCTCGGCGCTCGCCCTGGCCTCGGTCGGCCGGACGGTCGTGGTGGCCAAGAAGGTACCCGTGGCCGGAACGGTGCTCGAGGCCTCGGCGCTGCCGGTCGCCGCACAGTAAGTCGTCCCGCAAGGCCTCCCTGTCGGGCCTTTTTCGGTTCGATCCGCGTCTCGGTCTCTGCGAGACTGGCCAATCCCTTCCCGTCCCGGCCTTGCGCCCATCTGGACGGGGTGCGCTTCCGCTGAGTGGTTCCCGAGCGGATTATCGACGTTTCCAACGGCTCCTTGACCGCTGACCGCTTGCGCCGGAGCACGGCTCGCCTCACATGGTGCAATGCGAAGTGGTGCGGTTCCGTCAGCTTGGTCGGATCCGATCGGCATCCCAGGATTGTGCTCCACGGGAGACAGGATCGCTCCACGGGAGACACGCATCCGGTTGTTGGGGTTGATGTCTTCAAAGCGCCCGTTTGTCGCGTGATCGTTCCCGATCCGCGGATAAGCGTTTCGAAATCAACATCGTGTTGTGGCAATCTGCGCTCGGATGAAGGTCCGAAGCGTGAATCGAGGAAGCGGACGACGGCATGGCCGGGGCGGTAGAACAAGAATCGACCTTCCTGGCCGACCTGGGCCGGCGGGTTCGTCATGCCCGGACGGTGCGTGGCCTGTCGCGCAAGCTTCTCTCTCAGACCTCCGGGCTGTCGGAGCGCTACATCGCTCAGTTGGAGAGCGGCCAGGGCAACGTCTCGATCATTCTGCTGCGCCGGGTCGCCAACGCGATGGGCGTGCGCCTCGACGACCTGATCGCCGGGCAGGAGACGCTGCCGGACTGGCACGTAATCCGCGACCTTCTGGGCAATGCTTCGCCCGAGCAGATCGCTCTCGCCAAGGGCATCCTGTCGGGCCAATCTTCGTCCAGCGGCGACGCGCCGCAGCCACGCGTCGCCGTGATCGGTCTCCGGGGGGCGGGCAAGTCGACCCTTGGCCGCCGGGTCGCCGATCGACTGGGATGGACCTTCGTCGAACTCAATGCCGAGATCGAGCGCGAGAACGCGCTCTCGGTGAAGGAGATCTTCGCGATCTACGGGCAGGAGGGCTATCGCCGCCTCGAGCAGGCCGCCTTGCGCAGGCTCACCGAGCACCCCGGCCCCCTCGTCCTCGCGACCAGCGGCGGCATCGTCGCCGAACCTCTGACCTACGATCTGCTGCTCCAGGCCTTCTTCACCATCTGGCTGAGGGCGCGCCCGGAGGAGCACATGCAGCGGGTGCGCGACCAGGGCGAACTCACCACCACCGGCGATCACCCTTCGGCGATGCAGGAACTGCGCGCCGTGCTGGCCAGTCGCGAGCCCCTCTATGCCCGCGCTTCATCCGTGGTGGACACCTCCGATGTGCCCGTCGACGTGATGGTGGATCGCCTAGCCGAAGCGATCGAGGCCCGGTTCGGTAATCTGGATCACCGGCGCAGCGCCTGACGAGTCGCCTCCTGCTATGAGAAAGCGGGTGGACTTGATCGGCTGTGCCGGGCACCCCAAGCTAGGATGAGCTTGTCAGAGGCCGGTTTCGTCTGCCGGCCCCACGGATGACTGCAAAAACGTTCCCGGAGCGCCTGGAACGGGAGCACGGTCTGCCGGCCATGCAGCGCCAACTCCTGAAAGCCTGCGCGCGGTGCGCTCCGATCCGCCTCGACGAGACCGGTCCAGAGGAGGACCCGATGTCCGCCAGCCCATCACCCACCTCCCAGAGGGGCACCGAGCCGCTCGCTGTCTGCGATCCGATCTGGGCGCGCCTGCGCGGCGAGGCCGAGGCGATCGTTCGCGAGGCGCCGCAACTCGCTTCGTTCATCGTGGCGACCGTCCTCAACCACACCTCGCTGGAGGGCGCGGTGGCGCACCGCGTCGCGGCGCGGCTCGGGCACGCCTCCCTGCCGGCCGAGCTCATCGCCCACGGCTTCTTCGAGGCGATCACCGCCGAGCCCAGCCTCGGCCAGGATTTTCGCGCCGACATCGCAGCCGTGCTGGATCGGGACCCGGCCACCAGCCGCGCGATCGAGCCGGTTCTGTACTTCAAGGGTTTCCACGCCATCCAGGCCCATCGCCTGGCTCACTGGTACTGGACGGCCGGCCGGCGCGACCTTGCGCTCTATCTCCAGAGCCGGTCCTCGGAGGTGTTCCAGACCGACATCCACCCGCAGGCCCGGATCGGCCGTGGCATCTTCCTCGACCACGCCACAGGCCTCGTGGTGGGCTCCACGGCAGTGATCGAGGACGACGTCTCGATCCTGCACGCCGTCACCCTCGGTGGGACCGGCAAGCAGGGCAGCGATCGTCACCCCAAGATCCGTCACGGCGTGATGATCGGCGCGGGCGCCAAGATTCTGGGCAACATCGAGGTGGGTGCCTGCGCCCGGATCGCCGCCGGCTCGGTGGTGCTTCGCGCAGTGCCCGCCAACACCACCGTGGTCGGTGTCCCCGCTCGCGTTGTCGGCACCGCCGGTTGCGCCGAACCCTCCCGGGCCATGGACCAGCTCGTCGCCATGGACCAGTTCATCCACATGGCGGACGGCATCTGACGGCAAAGCCGGCCCGCGATTGCGGCGGCTTGCCCATCCCCCGGCGGCATGGCAAGCGGGGGCCAGCCCGGCCGAAGGCCGCGACCGGCTGGTCTTGCAGGCCGCCGCGCGCCGTCACACCGCCCGGATTCTCGAAATCTCACTGCGAGAGGCGACCAGCGTGAACAAGACCGACATTGTGAAGGTGCAGGATTACCTCCGCCGGACCTTCGCCAACACCAACATCCGCCTCGTTCCCCGTCCGAAGAAAGACGATTCGGCCGAGGTCTATATCGGCGAGGAGTTCCTGGGCGTGGTCTCGGTGGACGACGAGGACGGGGACCGCTCGTTCAATTTCGCCATGGCGATCCTCGACATCGACCTCGAGGATTGAGGCCTGCATTCCTGCCGGCGGGCGCTTCGGCGCGCACCAGCCTGTGAGCGGATTTAACCCTGACGGCAGGAAACCCTTAACGTTTCGTAAACGACGCGGCACAATGCGCGCTACATCGACTCTCGATGGTGGAGCGTTCGCGTCATGACCCTGAGTCCCTCAGCCCTCGAATCTCTTCAGACCCTCTGCGTCGGACTCGCCCTATCGGGCCTGCTCGCCAGCGCTTTCGAACTCTTCACCGAGCGCCGCGCGAGCTTCAGTCTGCTCGAGCGCGGCGGCGTCACGGCCGTTGCGGCCCTGCCGATGCTGGCCTTCGGTGCCCCCTTCATCATTCTGCGCAACACCGTGCGGGGCCGTCGTCTGGAACGCCGGCCAATCCCCTTCGTGATGATCGCCACGATGATCGCCTGCGGCTGGAGCCTGATGTCAGGCCGCATCGCCCTCGATCTCGCCCACCTGATCGCCGGCGTCTGATCGCCGGGCATCCCGGAAGCGGTCCTTCATCCGAGCTCTCAGGATTTTCGAGTAAACACAGGTCTTCTCAACAAAAAGGCCGCTCGAGCGAGCGGCCTTTTTTGCGTCGAGCGCTGAGGCCGCGCCGTCAGCGGTTGGCGGTAGCCACGGGCGACGCGCCGCCGTTCAGGGTGACCCAGGCAAGGCCATCCTGGCCCTCGCGCTTGATGAAGGTGTAACCGGTGCGCGGGCCGGACAGGACCGCATTGGTCTTGTTGTCGAGGATCAAGTCGCCCCGATCCGTCCGGACCATGAGGACCGCGTGCCCCTCGCCGATCTCATCGATCACCACGGTCATCCGCAGGGCCCGACGCGGCAACCCACGCTCCACCAGCATCCGCCGCTTGAGAAGCTGATAATCCTCGCAATCGCCGAAACCGTCATCGGGATAGTCCCAGCGGTCGACCACACCCCAATGGGCGAGGTCGGTGATCGGCTTGATCCGGGCGTTCACCCGCCGATTGACCCGGTTGAGCAGATCGCGGATGCGCGGCGTCATGGTGATGGTGGTCGGTTGTGTCGTGTCGACGGCGCACTCGCTGGGCATCCGACCGCAGAGAGCGGTCCAGGCCGCGACGGGTCGGGCGGGAGCGCCTTCTTCGAGGGCAGAGGCATCGGGCAGGGCCGCGACGGTCTGGGCTTCGGTACTGGCACCACCGAGCAGCAGGATGGTGCCGACGAGACCGAACTGCACCATGCGGGCAAGGCGTCGCCACACGACGCCACAGCGCTCTTGCGGCTGTCCCTCGACGCTTCGCAGTATCGCGTGCCGCATGCCGGTCGCCCCGCCATCCCTTGGTGGAGCGACAAGGTTTGCACGGGAACGAGCCGGCCTCAATCGAAAAGTTAAACCCGAATTAACACGGATGCTTCTGGGTTGGTTCCGTACAATCCGGCAAGGACTCGGCGTGATGTCGGCAGGCTCGGGTGGCCTCCACTGGGCCTTCGCCGATGCAGCCATCTTTCCACGATCTTGGATCGCAGGTCCGATCTTGGATCTCGGGCTTCACATCGGAAAGCCCAGATCTCAGCGGTTTGCCGTCGTGACGGGCGAGGTCACCCCGCCAAGCGAAACCCATGCCACCGCATCGGCTGACTCGCGCTTGATGAAGACGTAGCCGGTCCGATGCCAGGCCAGGATCTCGCTGGTCTTATTGTCGAGGATGAAATCGCCGCGATCGGTGACCAGAGCCAGCACGGCATGCCCTTCGCCCTTCTCGTCGATGACCACGGTCATCCGCATGGCCCGGCGCGGCAGGCCTGCCTCGGCCAGGAGCTTGCGCTTGAGGAGCTGATAGTCCTCACAGTCGCCCGCGCCATCCTCGGCGAGATCCCAGCGGTCCTGCACACCCCAGTGCTCCATGTCGGTCACGGCCTGCAGAGACTTGTTCACCCGGCGGTTCACCGCGGCGATGGTGGCCCAGGTGGCTGGAGTGAGACTGATGCGGTTCGGCTCGTTCGCGTCGATCGCGCATTCGGAGGCGTAGCGCTGGCAGAAGGCGGCCCAGGCCGCGAGGGGCTTGGCCGCGCTCAGGGTCTGGGCAGAGGGGGAGGGGGCGGGGAGCGCAGCCAGGGTCTGGGCACCGACGGCACTCACCGTCGTCGCGGCGAAAGCCGCGAGAAGTGCCAGCGCGATCGTCTTCGTCCTGCCCATGGCGCCGTCCTCAAGTCCAACACCGCCATGGTGCCGCCCCGGGACCTGTCCGGCGCTGAAGTGGATGCGTGCAATTTTATCGATTCGCGGCCGCAAACGCGGCGCTCGCGTGTCAGGCCGAACGCACCGTATCGGCGATACCGTGAAACACTGCGTTCGCCCCAAGGAATCCGTAACCGTAACCGGACCCAGCACTGTCGCGCAGCCTGCGGGGCAGCCGCGCCGTGACACCCGGTGATGCCCTTGCTATGCCCCGACCCTCAAGCAAGCGGGCCTTATGCCCCGGTGGGGCATGCATGCGCCTCGCGGGGCCGGAACCAGGCTCCGAGCCCCTGAAGCGGATCCGAACGTCGCCATGAATATCTTCGCCACCTTCGAGGTCCGCGTCCGCGCGGCCGTGCAGGGCCTCATCCAGTCGGGGCACCTGCCCGAGGGCCTGGACCTGTCGCGCGTGGTGGTGGAACCGCCGCGCGACGCGAGTCACGGGGACCTCGCCACCAACGCCGCCCTGGTGCTGGCCAAGGAGGCGAAGACCAATCCGAAGGCGCTCGGCGAAACTCTGGCGCTCGCCTTGCGGTCCGATCCTGATGTCACGGAGGCGACCGTCGCCGGCCCCGGCTTCATCAACCTACGGCTGGCCCCGAACACCTTCCACGATGTCGTCCGGGCGGCCCTCACGGAGAACGAGGCCTACGGGCGCGGCACCATGCCGGGCGGCAAGGTCAACATCGAGTACGTCTCGGCCAACCCCACCGGCCCGATGCATGTCGGCCATGGACGTGGCGCGGTGTTCGGCGACGCGCTGGCCAACCTCCTGGTGGCGGCCGGCCGTGACGTGACGCGCGAATATTACATCAACGATGCCGGCGCGCAGGTGGACGTGCTCGCCCGCTCCGCCTTCCTGCGCTACCGCGAGGCGCTGGGCGAACCGGTCGGCCCGGTCCCGGAGGGACTCTATCCAGGCGACTACCTCGTGCCGGTGGGGGCCAAGCTCGCCGAAACGTACGGACGCGCCCTCCTCGACCAGTCCGAAGCCGAATGGCTGCCCACAGTGCGGGCTTTCGCCATCGCGGCGATGATGGAGCTGATCCGTGCCGACCTTGCCCGGCTCGGCATCCACCATGACGTGTTCTTCTCCGAGGCCACCCTCAAAGAGGAGGTGCCCGTCCTTCTGGCGGAGCTGCGGGCCAAGGGTCTCGTCTACGAGGGCCGCCTGCCGCCGCCCAAGGGTCAGTTGCCTGAGGATTGGGAGGATCGCGAGCAGACCCTGTTCCGCACGGTGGATTTCGGCGACGACGTCGACCGGCCCCTGCTGAAGTCGGACGGCTCCTTCACCTACTTCGCCTCCGACATCGCCTATCACCGCACCAAGATCGCCCGCGGCGCCACCGACCTCATCGACGTGCTCGGCGCCGACCACGGCGGCTACGTCAAGCGCATGCAGGCGGCCGTGAAGGCGGTGAGCGACGGCCGTGCCACCCTCGACGTGAAGCTGTGCCAGCTGGTGCGCCTGCTGCGCGCGGGCGAGCCCGTGAAGATGTCGAAGCGGGCCGGCGAGTTCATCACCCTGCGGGAGGTGGTCGACGAGGTCGGCCGCGATCCGGTGCGCTTCATGATGCTGTATCGGAAGAACGACGCCACCCTCGATTTCGACCTCGCCAAAGTCGTCGAGCAGTCGAAGGAGAACCCGGTCTTCTACGTGCAGTACGCCCATGCGCGCTGCGTCTCGGTGTTCCGCCAGGCCGCGCAGGCGATGCCGGGCGAAGATTTTTCACGAGCCGGGCTGCTGGGGGAGGCCGACCTCTCCCGCCTCACCGATCCGGGCGAAGTCGAGATCATGCGTCTGATCGCACAATACCCGCGCGTCATCGAGGCAGCGGCCGGGGCCCATGAACCGCATCGCGTGGCGTTCTACCTCTACGAACTCGCCTCGTCGCTGCACGGTTTATGGAACAAAGGCAAAGACTTGCCGCAATTACGGTTTATTAATCCTGACGACCGAAACTCCACACGGGCTCGATTGGCCCTCGTTGAGGCGTTGCGGGGCGTTGTTGCCTCCGGCCTCGCGGTGTTGGGCGTCACCGCGCCGGACGAAATGCGGTGAGGTGATCTCGGCGTGAAGAGGGATGCTGCCATGACGACGAACGCTTCGCGGGCGACGGTCGATTTCGACGCCTTTGCGCGGGATCTGCAGCAGCCTCAGGAATCGGCTCAGCCGCAGGCCGCTGCGCAAGGCCAGCCGCCGGCCCAGAATCAGGCGGCCAAGCCCGATCCACTGGCGGAACTTGCGCGCATCGTTGGCCAGGACGATCCGTTCCGGGCTCTGCTGCAGGCCCGGGACTCCCGGGCCGATGCTGCGGCCGCCCGTGGCCGCATCGAGCCGAGCTTCGTCGAGCGCCCGGTGCGGCCCCAGACTGCGCCTGTCCAAATCTCTCAAGGGCACATCTCTCAGGGGCACGCCTCTGAGGTCCGGGCATCACAGGCCTCCTCATTACAGCTCCCCTCTTCGCAACCGGCCTACCCGGTCGCGGCGCAGGCCTCACCGACAGACGCCTTCGACCAGTATCTCGCCTCCGTCGATCACGGCGGCTATGCGAACCCACAGGGGTCGTATCCGGACGCGAACGCGGCCGAATTTGCTCCCAACGACGCCGACGAACGGGTCCGCCCCCTGGAGCGGCCGCGCAAGCGCAGCCGCCTCGTCTCCGTCGGTGCCGGTCTCAGCGTTCTTGCCCTCTGCGTCACCGGGGCCCTGGCTTGGCGCGGCCTGCACGGCAGCTCCGGCAATGGAGGAAGCGTTCCGACCATCCTGGCCGATACCGCGCCCTTGAAGATCGCGCCGCAGAAGGCCGATGGCGTCGAGATTCCGGATCAGAACAAGCAGATCTACGAGCGCACCGCCAAGGACGGCCAGATCCGGATCGTCAACCGGGAAGAGCAGCCCCTCGACGTGGCCCAGGCCGCCCGCTCGGCCCTGGGGTCCGGCGAGGGTGGAGCGACGCCGGGCAGCGCAGCGCCGACGGTGCAACCGCCAGTGCAGCAGGGCGGCCTCTCCGACTCTCTCGGCGAACCTCGCCGGGTACGCACCGTCTCGGTCAAGCCGGACACGCCTCCGCCGCCGCCGCAGCGTGAAGCAGCCGCAGAAACGTCGGCGCCGCAATCGGTGATCCCGACCATGACCCTGCCGGGTGCAACCAGCGACGGCGGTGCTGCAAGCCCGTCCCTGCGCCAGCGCGCGACGCGACTTCCGCCGCCGGTGGCCGAGGCGCCCGCCACCACACCGTCCGAGCCTGCATCGGCGCAAGCCGCAGCCCCGGCGCCTGCCCCTCGCGCCAAGGCACCGCAGCGCGTCGCCGCCGTGACGCCGGAAGCCACCTCCGCCATCGCGGCCCCGCCGCCCGTCGCGGCGACGGCACCGGTCTCGGGCGGCGGCTATACCGTCCAGCTCGGCGTCCGCACGAGTGAGAGCGAGGCTCAGGCCGCCTTCCGCCAGATGCAGGGCAAGTACAGCCAGCTCTCCGGTCAGCCCGCGCTGATCCGCCAGGCCGAGGTCAACGGCAAGACGATCTACCGCGTCCGCGTCGGGCCTCTCGGCAAGACTGAGGCGACAACCCTTTGCACGCAGCTCCAGGGCGCCGGCGGACAGTGCTTCGTGGCCAAGAACTGAGGTCTGGCACCGGATCGGTCGAGAGCCGGGCGCAGAGTCTGACGCCCGGCCCGGTCGGCTCGCAACTGCAACCGCCCTGTAGCCCTCGCGACACGCGCCCATCCTCCCGGGGCCACACCCCATTCCGTTCGATGCTGTCCGGCGCCATCGTGAACCGATCGCCCCGGTGCTGATTCGTCGCCAACTTCGCTTGCCGCCGTGCCGGCTTCACCCACCGAGGATGCGTCCCTGATCATGACCTCTCGTGCCCTGATCCTCGGTTGCGCCGGCAAGATTCTCTCGGTCGAGGAGGCCGCCTTCTTCCGGGACGTGGCGCCCTGGGGTTTCATCCTGTTCAAGCGCAACATCGGCTCGCCTGCGGAGGTCCGGGCGCTCACCGACGCCCTGCGAGCCACGGTCGGACGCGCCGACGCACCGATCCTGATCGACCAGGAAGGTGGCCGGGTCCAGCGCATGGGGCCGCCGCACTGGCCGGCCTATCCGGCCGGACGGCGCTTTGGCGGGCTCAACGGCTCCGCCGCTACCATCGCGCATCTCGGCGCCCGACTCATGGCGCACGATCTGGCCAGCGTCGGCATCAATGTCGATTGCGCCCCCGTGCTCGACGTGCCGGTGGCCGGCGCCCACGATGTGATCGGCGATCGCGCCTACGACACCGCCCCCGAGCGCGTGGCCGAGATCGGCCGGGCCGTGGCCGAGGGCCTGATGCAGGGCGGCGTCCTGCCGGTGATGAAGCACATTCCCGGTCACGGCCGCGCGGGCTGCGACAGCCACAAGGGCCTTCCCGTGGTGGAAGCGGATCTCGCCACCTTGAGCGCGCAGGATTTCGTGCCGTTCCGGGCGCTCGCCGATCTGCCCATGGCGATGAGCGCCCACGTGGTCCTGACGGCCCTCGACGCCGCCCATCCGGCGACGCAATCCGCCATCGTGATCCGCGACATCATCCGCGGAGCCATCGGCTTCGACGGCCTGCTGATGACGGACGACCTGTCGATGCAGGCGCTCCAAGGCAGTTTCCGGGCCCGCACGGAAGCGTGCTTTGCCGCCGGGATCGACGTCGGGCTGCACTGCAACGGCGACCCGGACGAGATGCGCGGCGTTGCCGAGGGCGCCCCGCTCCTGGCCGGCGAAGCCCTGCGCCGGGCGGATGCGGCCCTGGCCCGCCTCCCAGCCAGCACCGACGCGTTCGACGTGCATGAGGCCCGCGCCCGCTTCGAGGCGGCCCTGGCGCTGGCGGCCTGATCACGAGACTTCCCCCGATGTCTGGTCTATGCACCGGATGCGGGCCGAGATCTTGCATGCCCGCGATGCGGCGATCGGAACGGACCGAGAGTCACCCGCACTTCTTGTGCTCCGGGTGCCCGATCCTTAGGTTCGCCCTCAATCGACACACGAGACGGCGACGCGCAGCGTTCAGGCTGCGGCGCGGGAGGTTGCCATGGGCAGCATGAGTATCTGGCACTGGATCATCGTCGCCGGCATCGTGATGCTGCTGTTCGGCCGCGGCAAGATCTCGGACCTGATGGGCGACGTCGCCAAGGGTATCAAGGCCTTCAAGAAGGGCATGGCCGAGGACGAGACGACCACCACAGCGGTTCCGCCGCCGAGCGCGGGCGAACCGGTGCGTACGCTGCCGCATCAGGGCGAGCCGGCGACCGCCAATACGGTGGCGGCCGATCGCAAGGTCGTCTGACGCCCGACACGAAGAGGGCGCTGCGGCCGATCAAAGGTCTGGCGGAACGCGCCACGACCTGCGATGGGCAGCGCGCCGTTGATGGGCAGCGCACGGCCGCGGGACAGTCGACACCATGTTGGACATGAGTTGGGGCGAGGTGATGCTGATCGGCGGCGTCGCCCTCATCGTCATCGGCCCGAAGGATCTGCCCAAGGCCCTGCGCACGGTCGGTCAGATCACGGGCAAGATGCGGCGCATGGCCGGAGAGTTTCAGTCGCAGTTCAACGAGGCGATTCGCGAGGCGGAGTTCGACGAGATCCGTCGCGAGGTGGACGGCGTCAAGAAGTCCGCCAGCACGATGGGGCCGACCTTCAACCCCGTGCAGACCATCCGCGACGAACTGAAGGGTGCGGTCGACGGCCGGACCGAGACGAAGGCGACGTCCTCGCCTACGCAGGGGCTCGCCAACGTGGCGGATCAACTGGCCGAGCGCGAGAACAGCATCCAGGCCCCTGTCCCGCACGAGGTCGGTCCAGTGGAATCGCTCCCGGACCTGCCACCGCGGCCTGCCTCGATGGCCAAGGAGGCCCCAGCCTCGATGCAGACCTCGACCCATGCCTGGACCGCCGACCCGCTGAGTTCCACCACGCCTTCCATCACACCCGCCGATCCGCCTCCCACCGAGCCTTCTCGACCAGAGACGCCGGCCAAACCGCAGCTTGATTCCGGCAGATGATCAACGAGACCGACGACGCCGAGATCGAAGCCTCGCGGGCCCCGCTCCTCGACCACCTCATCGAACTAAGGTCGCGGCTGATCAAGTCGCTGGCCGCCTTCGTGGTGATGTTCTTCGGGTGCTTCTTCTTTTCGCGGCACATCTACAACATTCTCGTCTACCCCTACGTCTCGGTGGTCGGTGTCGAGAACGCCAAGCTCATCGCGACGCACTTCCTCGAGCAGGTCTTCACCAACATCAAGCTCAGCGTCTTCGGGGCCGGCTTCCTGGCCTTCCCGGTGATCGCCACCCAGGTCTACGCCTTCGTGGCCCCGGGCCTCTACCGCAACGAGCGTCAGGCCTTCCTGCCCTACCTCGTGGCGACGCCGGTGTTCTTCATCCTCGGCGCACTGGTGGTGTTCTTCCTGGCGATGCCGCTGCTGATCCAGTTCTCGGTTTCGCTGCAGCAGATCGGGCAGCCGGGCGAGGCGACGATCGCCCTCCTGCCGAAGGTGGACGAGTACCTCTCGCTCATCATGACGCTGATCTTCGCCTTCGGCATCGCGTTTCAGCTGCCGGTGATCCTGACCCTGCTCGGGCAGATCGGCGTGATCGACACGGCGTTCCTGCGCGAAAAGCGCCGTTACGCCATCGTCCTCGTCTTCGTGGCCGCCGCCATCCTGACGCCGCCGGACGTGATCTCGCAGCTCTCCCTGGCGATCCCCATGCTGCTGCTCTACGAGGCGTCGATCTTCTCGGTGGCCCGCGTCGAGCGCCGTCGCACCGCCCGGCGCAAGGCTGAGGGCCTGGAGCCCTAGGGCATTCGCCCGTGCTTTAGGAAGCCTCGGCGCTCGCCATCGTCATCGCCGAGGCTCCCGATGTCCGCCAGCGGTTCAGCTCGGCATCGATCGCCCCTTGCGTGCCACGCATGAACTCGGCGCCGGTCAGGCCGGGGGGTAGGGGAGCCAGGTAGCTCACCGTCACGGTCCCAGGGCTGTGGCGGGCGCCGCCGTGAGGCCAGAACAGACCGGAATTCACCGCCACCGGCAGCACACTGAGCCCCAGCTTGGCGTAGAGCAGTTCGACACCGCGCTTGAACTGGACGGGCTCGTCGATGCCGCCGCGGGTGCCCTCGGGAAACATCAGCACCGAACGTCCTTGCGCGATCGCCGCGCGACTCTCGTCGATCATCACCCGGAGGGCCTGGGTGCCGTTGGCCCGGTCGATGATGATCATCGGCGAGCGACGCAGGAACCAGCCGACGATGGGGATGGCCACCAGTTCGCGCTTGGCCACGATGGCAACGTTCGGCACCAGAACGAGGAAGGCCAGGGTCTCCCAGGCGGACTGATGGTTGGCCACGATGAGGCAGGGCTCGGCCGGGATGCGGCTGCGGCCTTCCTCGACGTAGGTCAGCCCGATGATGCGGGCGAGGCCGAATAGGATCCCGCGCGACCACAGGCGGGTGAAGGCGCGGATGGGCCGTGCCGGTGCGCCCAGAAGGGCAAGCACCGCCAGCGGCAGGATGAACAGGGCGGTCCAGCCGGCCCAGTAGGCATTGAAAAGCGCGGAACGGATGCGCGACACGTGACAATCCCTCGATCTCGCCCGACGCGCGATCCCTCGCGGATCATGAGCCTCTGGCGCGGCATTTCCCCGGCGACGGCGGCGGCGATCCGGTCTATGCCGGCCCGCCGCCGTCGCGCGGACGATCCTTTAAACACTTTCCAGTTTCACGCGAGCCGAACGCCGTGCGCCTGACCGTCACCTCCTGGAACATCAACTCGGTGCGGCTGCGCATCGATTCGGTTCTCCGCTTCCTGGCGGAGGCGCAGCCGGACGTGCTCTGCCTGCAGGAGACAAAGTGCCCAGACGACGCGTTTCCGCTGAAGGCCCTGCGCGGGTCGGGCTACGAACACGTCGTGTTCGCTGGTCAGAAGGGCTATAACGGCGTCGCGATCCTGTCGCGCTTCCCGCTCGTCGCCCGTGACGTCATGGCCTTCTGCGAGCGCCAGGATGCGCGCCACATCTCGGCCATGCTGGGGCCGGAGGCCGGGAAGGCGGCGGGGATCGTGCTGCACGATTTCTACGTTCCGGCCGGGGGCGACGTGCCGGACCGCGCCCTCAACCCGAAATTCGCGCACAAGCTCGATTTTCTGGACGCCCTGCGCGCCTGGGGTGGCCGGCGGGGCAGCGGCCCGGCGATCCTGGTGGGGGATCTGAACGTGGCCCCGCTGGAGCACGATGTCTGGTCCCACAGACAGCTCCTCGATGTGGTGAGCCACACCCCCATCGAGACCGAACGGCTGGAGACCCTGCGGGGAGAAGCGGGCTGGATCGACACCGCCCGCCTGCTCGTTCCGGAGCCGACGAAGATCTATACGTGGTGGAGCTATCGCTCCCCCGACTGGGCGGCGGCCGACAAGGGCCGGCGCCTCGACCATGCCTGGGTCTCCCCCGACCTGGCCGGGACGGTCCGCGACCTGACGGTGGCGCGCCATGTCCGGGGCTGGGAGCGTCCCTCCGATCATGCGCCGGTGACACTGACCCTGCACCTGTAAGCGGGCAGCCCATCGGCTTGCGCATCCACCGGCCGGCGTCCCGTCCTCGGATCGGGCGTTTCTGCGAGACAACATTCTCCTGAATGGTTCGCCGTCGATCGCGATCATCCGTTGGCGTGTCACCGCCCGGTCATGCGCGCAGCGTAGGGGCGGCGTCCATCATCCCTGATGGACAGCCCGAGAGCCCGCATGAACTCCGCAGCACGGGCGGTCCGCCGCGAAACCAGCCTCGGCCTGACCCAGGCCGTTCACCGCAGCCGAGCGCTGTCCCGCGCCGGCTTCGCCGAGCGGCTGTTCACCCTGGCCTTCAGCGGATTGGTCTATCCGCAGATCTGGGAGGACCCTGCGGTCGACATGGAGGCCCTGGCCCTGAAGCCACAGGACCACGTGGTCGCCATCGCGTCGGGCAGTTGCAACGTGCTGTCCTACCTCACTGCCGATCCGGCACGCATCAGCGCGGTCGACCTCAACGGGGCGCATATCGCCCTGGGGCGCCTCAAGGTCGCGGCATTGACCCGATTCCCCGATTCGGAGACCTACCTGCGCTTCTTCGGGCGCGCCGACACTGCGGACAACGTGGCCGCCTACGACGCGCACATCGCCCCGCACCTCGACGCGGCCTCTCGCGCCTACTGGGCGACGCGACGCCTCGACGGGCGGCGACGCATCGCGGCTTTCTCCGAGAACATCTTCCGGCACGGGCTGCTCGGGCGCTTCATCGGCACCGGCCACCGGCTGGCTCGCCTCTATGGTTGCGACCTCTCCGCCGTCCTCAAGGCCCGCAACCGGGAGGAACAGCGCGCCCTGTTCGCCGCACACGTGGCCCCTCTGTTCGAGAAGCGCCTCGTGCGCTGGCTGATCCGGCGCCCGGCCTCCCTCTACGGCCTCGGGATTCCGCCGGCCCAGTATACGGCGCTGGCCAAGGACCGCCCGGGCGGCATGGTCGACGTGCTGCGACACCGGCTGGAGCGCCTCGCCTGCGACTTCGATCTCGACCGGAACTACTTCGCCTGGCAGGCCTTCGGCCGGAGCTACGCGCCGGGCTCCGACGCAGCCCTGCCGCCCTATCTTCAGCCACGCCATTTCGAGACCTTGCGGGCACGGGCCGGTCGGGTGAGCTATCGCCAGCAATCGATGACGGCGTTCCTGGCCGGGAGCCCGGACAAGAGCGCCGATGCCTACGTGCTGCTCGACGCGCAGGACTGGATGAGCGATGCCGACCTGACCGCTTTGTGGACCGAGATCACCCGAACCGCGCGGCCCGGGGCGCGGGTGATCTTCCGGACGGCGGCCGACGAGCGCTGCCTGCCCGGCCGCGTGCCGGAGGCAATCCTGAACGCCTGGGACTACGCCGAGGCCGAGAGCCAAGCCGCCGTGACGCGCGACCGCTCGGCGATCTACGGTGGCTTCCATCTCTACCGCCTGCGTGCCGTATGAACGACGCCGCGCATGCGATGGACCGGATGTACCGGCGCCAGCGCCACCTCTACGACGCCAGCCGGAAGTTCTATCTTCTGGGCCGTGATCAGACGATCGCCGAACTTGCCGTGCCGGCAGGCGGCTCCGTGCTGGAGATCGGCTGCGGTACCGGACGCAACCTCGTGCGCATCGCCCAGACCTATCCGAGCGCGGCCTGCCACGGCCTCGACGTCTCGGCAGCGATGCTCGACACCGCCGCCCGCAGCGTCGCGCGAGCCGGGCTCGACGGGCGCATCAGCCTCGCGCGCGGAGACGCCACGGCCTTCGACCCCACGGCCCTGTTCGGGCAGGACGCTTACGATCGGATCCTCATCTCCTACGCCCTGTCGATGATCCCGCCCTGGGAGCGGGTCCTGGCGGAAGCCGTCGGCCATCTCGCACCCGAAGGGCAGCTCCATGTGGTGGATTTTGGTGGGCAGGCCGGCCTGCCGCGGCCGGCCCGGGCGCTCCTCAACCGCTGGCTCTCGGCCTTCTCGGTGACGCCGCGCGTGACCCTGCCGCAGGTGGTCGCGGACGCAGCGGCGAGAACAGGTGCCGAAGCGTGCGTGCGCCAGCGCTTCGGGGGCTATTGTGTGCAGGCGGTGATCGTTCGCCGGACCGGCAGCGGCGTCCCGGCTGGTGGTGGCGGGCCGCCCGTCCCGGATCATCGGCCGATTGCGTGAGCCAACTTCGGAACGCGTGAGCCGGCCGCCGCATTGATTCTGCAACGCGGTGGCCTACGGGCCGCCCCACCCCGGAACCGGAGATCGCTCCTCATGCGCAAGCTGCTCGTCGCCTTTCTGCTCCCGAAGCTCGTTTCTTACCTGCGTCGCCGGTACTCCGGCCGCCCGAGCCCGCGCCACTACTCCTGAGTTCAGGCCGCCGGGGCCACGCGAGGCCTCGGCCCAGCGGCACGGTGCAACCGTGCCGCCTTTCGGCCGTAGCCGAAGTAGATCGCCAGCCCGATGGCGAGCCAGACGGCCAGACGCAGCCAGGTGTCTCCCGGCAGACCGAGCATCAGGCCGAGACAGGACAGGATGCCGAGCACCGGCACAACCGGCATACCCGGCACCCGGAAGGGACGCTGTCGATTCGGCTCCGTCCGACGCAGAACCAATATAGCCGTACAGATCACAATGAAGGCCAAGAGCGTTCCGATGCTCACCAGTTCGCCGAGAAGATCGATAGGCACCAGCCCCGCCACGAGGGCGGTGACGATGCCGATTGTGATCTGGCTCGTGGCCGGCGTCCGGAAGCGCGGGTGCACCCGTGCGAATGCCGGAGGCAGCAGACCGTCGCGCGCCATCGCGTAGAAGATCCGGGCCTGTCCGTAGAGCGCGGCCAGTGCCGATGTCGTCAGGCCCAGGATCGCCCCGACCTTGATCGCCACCGAAAAGGTGCCGAGCCCGATCACCTCGACGGCCTTGGCGATTGGATCGGGCACGTCGAGGGCTCTGTAGGGCACGAGGCCGGTCAGCACGGCCGCCACCGCCACGTAGAGTACCGTGCTGATCGCCAGCGACCCCAGGAGACCGATCGGCGCGTCGCGCTGCGGCTGCCGCGTTTCGCCCGCCGCCGTCGAGATCGTCTCGAAGCCGATGAAGGCGAAGAACACCACGCCGGCTCCCCGCAGGATCCCGCTCCACCCGAACTCCCCGAAGGTGCCGGTGTTCTCCGGTACCAGCGGCGACCACAGGCCCGTATCGACGTGAGCCGCGCCGATGCCCACGAAGGCCAGGATGATGATTATCTTGATCACCACCATCACGGCGTTCACCTGGGTCGATCCGCGATTTCCGCGCACCAGGAGCAGCGTCAGCAGACCAATAAGGAGGGCCGCCGGCAGGTCGAACCACGCCGTCGCACCGCCGGGGAGGGGACTAAAGGGGGCCGCCGTGAGGGCAGGGGGCAGGTGGAGGCCCGCCGTACTCAGCAGCGAGCGGACATACCCCGACCAGCCCACCGCCACGGTGGCGGCGCTCATGGCGTATTCGAGGACCAGGTCCCAGCCGATGATCCAGGCGCAGGCCTCGCCCAGGGTTGCAGAAGTGTAGGTGTAGGTACTGCCCGAGGCCGGCACCATCGCGGCGAGTTCGGCGTAGCAGAGGGCGACGAACCCGCAGGCGACACCGCCCAGCACGAAGGACAGGGTCAGGCCGGGGCCGGCATAGTTTGCTGCCGCCGTGCCGGTGAGGACGAAGATGCCCGCCCCGATGGTCGCCCCGACGCCAAGGGCCACGAGGTCGCAGGCGGAGAGGGAACGCGGCAGGGACGACGGCTCGCCGGCCGATGCCAAGATGTCCGAGGCGGATTTGCACACGGTGGGACTATAGCCCCTCATCGGCCCAACTCTCACATGGCGGTGGAACGCGCGCCATCGCGGCAGATTTTGCGCCATGACGATCGGCGGCAACCTAGCCGTGTTGTCAGAGCCGGGCGCCTCTGGTAGCATTTAGTACAGCATCAAGAGTCAGGGCGATCCCTGACGCCAACCTGCCCTCCCGGGCAAGGTGGCACCCTCCGGCGAACGGCGGGGATGTGGCCGGACCGGCAACCAAACGGGCTTCGCCATATCGTTGTCTCGGCCGGTCGACGCGCTCCTGATGCGCACCGGGCCAGACGAGAGCGAACCATGTTGACGGAAACCCATCCCCCCGAGCCGCAGCAATTTGCGAGCGACAACTACGCCGGCATCTGCCCGGAGGCCTGGGCGGCGATGGCAGCAGCCAACCAAGGCTCAGTCCCGGCCTATGGCGAGGATCCGTGGACGAAGCGGGCGGCCGACGCGTTCCGGACCCTGTTCGAGACGGAGGCCACGGAGGTGTTCTTCGCCTTCAACGGCACGGCCGCCAACGCGCTGGCGCTCGCTTCGCTCTGTCAATCCTATCACAGCGTGATCTGCTCGGCCTCGGCCCATGTCGAGACCGACGAGTGCGGGGCCCCCGAATTCTTCTCCAACGGCTCGAAGCTCCTCGTGGTGGCGAGCCCCGACGGCAAGCTCGACCCGGCCCTGATCCGGGGCGTCGCCACGGGACGCTCGGATATCCATTTCCCCAAGCCTCGGGTGGTGACGATCACCCAGCCCACCGAGACGGGGCAGCTCTACAGCCTCGCCGAGATCCGTGAGATCGCCGCCGCCTGCCGGGATCTGGACCTGCGCCTCCACATGGACGGGGCGCGCTTCGCCAATGCCTGTGCCAGCCTCGGCTGCAGCCCGGCCGAGATGACCTGGAAGGCCGGCGTCGACCTCCTCTGCTTCGGTGGCACCAAGAACGGCATGGCGGCGGGCGAGGCGATCCTGTTCTTCGACCCGGCACTGGCGGAGGATTTCGGCTATCGCTGCAAGCAGGCGGGACAGCTCGCCTCGAAGATGCGCTTCCTCTCCGCCCCCTGGGTCGGGGTCCTGGAGGACGGCGCCTGGCTGCGCCACGCGAGCCACGCCAATGCCTGCGCACAGCGTCTCGCCTCGGCCGTGGCGGATGTGGCCGCCTTCGACCTGATGTTCCCGGTGGAGGCCAACGCGGTGTTCCTGCGCGCCGCGCCCGAGCACCTCGAGGCTCTGCGCGCCCGGGGCTGGCGCTTCTACACCTTCATCGGCGGCGGCGCCCGCTTCATGTTCGCCTGGGATTCGGACCTCGCCCGGATCGCGACCCTGGCGGCGGACATCCGCGCCGTGGGCACCTCGGTCGCCGTGGCGGCCTGAGAGGTCGATCTCTCATCCCGACAGACCGAGGGCTGGCGTCACAGCCGGTTTCGTGTATGGTCCGCGCTGCTCCGACCCGTGTGAACGGGGCCGGGGCACAAGCTGCTTGTGGGCCTGACCGTGCTGGACGACATCCCGGCACCGGCCTTCCACGAGCGTGGCGCGGCTCTCCTGACGGGGCCGCCCGTTTCCGAAAACCCGTACCGAAAGGCACTGCGATGTCGATCACGGCAGAGCGCAAGACCGCGCTGATCAAGGAATACGCGACCGGCGGCAAGGACACCGGTTCTCCGGAGGTCCAGGTGGCGATCCTCACCGAGCGGATCACCAACCTCACCGGCCACTTCAAGACCCACGGCAAGGACAACCATTCCCGCCGCGGCCTCCTGAAGATGGTTTCGCAGCGCCGCTCGCTGCTCGACTACGTCAAGCGCAAGGACGAGGCCCGCTACCGCAGCCTCATCGAGCGTCTCGGCATCCGCCGCTAAACACGGCGCTCACGCGGTTCCGGGCCCGGCCCGGGACCGCGTTTTGACAGTTCGGGTTGCCGGAATGGGTTCGGCCACTCGAAAACCCGGGCGACTTGAAGGCGGATGCGTCGGGGACAGGATCGCGGGGGGCACGGTGCGCGGCGCCCCCCGCCATCTTGCCCCTGACGGCGCCGGGTTCGCCCGACCGCAGGAAGGCTAGACATATGTTCGATATCCAACGCGAAGAGCTGATGTGGGGCGACCGCAAGCTCGTCCTCGAGACGGGCAAGGTTGCCCGCCAGGCCGACGGTTCCGTCATGGCGACCTACGGCGAGACCTCGGTGCTCGCCACCGTGGTGTCCGGCAAGGAGCCTAAGGCCGGCATCGACTTCCTCCCCCTCACGGTGAACTATCAGGAGCGCGCCTACGCCGCCGGCCGCATCCCCGGCGGCTACTTCAAGCGCGAGGGTCGGCCCAGCGAGAAGGAGACCCTGGTCTCCCGCCTCATCGATCGCCCGATCCGCCCCCTCTTCGTCGAGGGCTGGCGCAACGACACCCAGGTCGTCGTCACCGTCCTGACCCACGACCTTGAGAACGATCCCGACATCCTCGCGATGGTCGCCGCTTCCGCCGCCCTGACCCTGTCGGGCGTGCCCTTCATGGGCCCGATCGGCGCCGCCCGTGTCGGCTACGCCAACGGCCAGTACAGCCTCAACCCGCTGGTGGCCGACCTCGAGGCCTCGACCCTCGATCTCGTCGTCGCCGGCACCCAGGATGCCGTCCTGATGGTCGAGTCCGAGGCGAAGGAGCTCGACGAGGAGATCATGCTCGGCGCCGTGATGTTCGGCCACAAGCATTTCCAGCCGGTCATCGAGGCGATCATCCGTCTGGCCGAGAAGGCCGCCAAGGAGCCCCGCAACTTCCAGGCTCCCGAGAACGGCGACGTGGAGCAGGCCGTTCTCGACGTGTGCGAGTCCGATCTGCGCGCTGCCTACAAGAACACCGTCAAGCAGGAGCGCTACGCCGCCGTCGACGCCGTCAAGGCGAAGGTGATGGCCGCCCTCTGCCCCGCCGAGGGCGAGGCGAAGTTCCCGGCCGAGAAGGTCAAGGCCGCGTTCAAGGAAGCGCAGTCCAAGGTCGTGCGCTGGAACATCCTCGACACCGGCTCGCGCATCGACGGCCGCGACGTGCGCACCGTGCGCCCGATCGAATCCCAGGTCGGCGTGCTGCCCCGCGCTCACGGCTCGTCGCTGTTCACCCGCGGCGAGACCCAGGCCCTCGTGGTCGCCACCCTCGGCACCGGCGAGGACGAGCAGTTCATCGACGCGTTGGAAGGCACCTACAAGGAGACCTTCCTGCTGCACTACAACTTCCCCCCCTACTCGGTGGGCGAGACCGGCCGCATGGGCTCCCCGGGCCGCCGCGAGATCGGCCATGGCAAGCTCGCCTGGCGTGCCGTGCATCCCGTGCTGCCGCCGGCCCACGAGTTCCCGTACACGATCCGCGTCGTGTCCGAGATCACCGAGTCCAACGGCTCCTCCTCGATGGCCTCCGTCTGCGGCGCCTCGCTGTCGCTGATGGATGCCGGCGTGCCCCTGCGCCGTCCGGTGGCGGGCATCGCTATGGGCCTCATCCTCGAGGGTGAGCGCTACGCCGTGCTGTCCGACATCCTCGGCGACGAGGATCACCTCGGCGACATGGACTTCAAGGTGGCGGGCACGGAAGCCGGCATCACCTCGCTGCAGATGGACATCAAGATCGCGGGCATCACCGAAGAGATCATGAAGGTCGCCCTGCACCAGGCGCAGGAAGGCCGCGTCCACATCCTCGGCGAGATGGCCAAGGCCCTGACCGACGCCCGTCCCGAGCTCGGCGAGTACGCACCGCGCATCGAGACCATGCAGATCCCCACCGACAAGATCCGGGAAGTGATCGGCACCGGCGGCAAGGTGATCCGCGAGATCGTCGAAAAGACCGGCGCCAAGATCAACATCGACGACACCGGCACGGTGAAGATCGCTTCCAGCGACGGCAAGGCCATCAAGGCCGCCTACAACTGGATCCGCTCCATCGTGGCGGAAGCCGAAGTTGGCATGATCTATGACGGCACCGTCGTGAAGACGATGGAGTTCGGTGCCTTCGTGAACTTCTTCGGCGCCAAGGACGGCCTCGTCCACATCTCGGAGCTCGCCGCCCAGCGGGTCGCCAAGGTGACGGACGTCGTCAAGGAAGGCCAGAAGGTCAAGGTCAAGTTCCTCGGCCAGGACGATCGCGGCAAGATCCGCCTGTCCATGAAGGTGGTCGACCAGGAGACCGGCGAAGATCTCACCGAGAAGCTCAAGGCCGAGCGCAACGCCGAGCAGGACCGCGCCCGCGGACCCCGCCAGGAGGCGTAAGCTTCAGCCTGAGCCGGGTGCGCGAGCGCCCGGCGATGGTCCGAAACGAGAAAGAGCGCGGTCCCGCCAGGGCCGCGCTCTCTTCGTTCGGAGGAACGGCCTCGGCCCCGGACCGACTGAAGTTCAGGCCGCCCGCTCGCGCAGGTGGGCGATCAGTGCAGCGGCGGCGCTGCCAGGGTCGCGATCGTTCCAGATCGTGCACGCGGCTTTGATCGGGACGACGCGGTCGAGGCGGCTGCGCAGATCGCCGTCCTCGGGCCGGGCGCGGGCCGCCAGGCGCTGGGCGAGCACGTCGGGCGCGGCCGTAATGGCGACGACGCCGACATGCGGCAGGGTCCGCCGAGCCTCGTCAACGATCCGGCGGGAGACGTTGCAGACCACCACCCGTCCGGCCCAGGCCTGCTCCACGGTCTCGGAGGGGATCGCGTAGCCCAGGCCATGGGCCCGCCAGTGCAGAGCGAAGGCACCGGAGGCGGCGCCCGCGGAAAAGGCCTCCTCCGTGAGGGCGACGTTGTCCTCGTGGGCCGAGGGCGCCCGGGTGATGAGGCGGCGCGGGAAGACGAAGCGGGGATCGCCGGCGAGCGCGTCCCGCGCCAGCCGCAACAGGGTGTCCTTGCCGGCCCCGCTCGGGCCGACCACGAGGGCGAAGCCGCCGGGCATCACACCACCCGCTCGCCGGCGCGCCAGACCTGGCGCACGACCGGCACGCCCCGGGCGAGGCGGACCCGGACGAGATCGGCGCGCAGGCCCGATTCCAGTCGGCCGCGATCGGTCAGGCCGGTGGCGCGGGCCGGATTGGCCGTCACGGTGGCGATGGCGTCGGGCAGGCTGATGCCGGGCACGCGCTCGGACAGGCCGAAAGCGGCCATCAGCAGACTTGCCGGCACGTAGTCCGAGGACAGGATGCTGAGGATACCGGCCTCCGCCAGGGTATGAGCCGCGACGTTGCCCGAATGCGAGCCGCCCCGGATCAGATTGGGTGCCCCCATCATCACGGTGATGCCGGCCGTGTGCGACGCCTCGGCCGCCTCCAGGGTGGTGGGGAATTCGGCGAGCGCCACCGACTCGTCGCGCGACAGCGCCACGTCGGCCAGCGTCGTGTCGTCGTGGCTGGCAAGCGGGATGCCGCGTTCGCGGGCCAGCGCCACCAGGGCGGGCCGGTTCACGGCGTTGAGGGCATGGCCGTCGCGCATCTTGCGCTCGGTGCTGAGCTTGATCTCCTCCAGGGAGCGACCGCCGCGCCCGGCATAGACGTAGTACTTGGCCACATCGCGGAACTGACGCTGGCCCGGCGTATGGTCCATCAGCGACAGCAGGCCGATGGCATAGCGCTCGGCGAAGGCGCGCACGGTCCCGACCACGTCGGTGGAGGGAATCTCGCAGCGCAGGTGGGTGCGGTGCTCGGACCGGAACAGGTCCGCACCTTGGGCTTCCGCCAGGGCGGCAGCCAGAAGCTCCAGCTCGGTGCCGAGGCCGCTGCCGTCCGGATCGGTGCCGGCCCGCAGCGAATCGAACACCGTGGTGATGCCGGACGCCGCGATCTGGGCATCGTAGGCCAGCACCGCCCCGAGGGGATGCCAGCGCACGCCGGGGCGCGGGGCGTAGTGGCTCTCCAGATGGTCGGTGTGGAGTTCGACGAGGCCCGGGATGATGGTGTCGCCCGCGCAGTCGAGGCCGCGCTCGGGCGCGCGCCCGGTGCCGATCTCGGCGATGCGCCCGTCGACCGCCGCGAGCCAGCCGGTCTCGACCCGGTCGGGCAGAACCAGGCGCGCGTTCTCGAGAATTTCGACCCGGTCCGTCATGCTTGCCTGTTCCCGCTTCATGCCGCCATCGCTCCGCGGAAGGCGGCGACGTCGACGATCCGGGTCGCCACCGCCTCGCGCACGTCCGCATCGTGGAAGATGCCGAGGATGGCGGTGCCGGCGGCGCGCTTCTCGGCGATGAGGTCCACCACGACGGCACGGTTCTGCGCGTCGAGGGAGGCCGTCGGCTCGTCCATGAGGAGGATCGGCCGCTCGGCGATGAGGCCGCGGGCGATGTTCACCCGCTGCTGCTCGCCCCCCGAGAAGGTGGCGGGAGGCAGGGCCCACAGGCGCTCAGGCAGGTTGAGACGGGCCAGGAGGTCGCCCGCCCGGATGCGGGCCGCCTCGGGGCCGAGGCCGCCCTCGCGGCCGGCGGCCTCCACCACGGCGCGGGCGCTGACGCGGGGAATCACCCGAAGGAACTGCGAGACGTAGGACAGGGTGGTGCGGCGAAGGCCCAGGATCTCACGCGGTGCGGCCGTGGCGAGGTCGACGATGCGGTCGCGATCGCGGACCCGGATGGCGCCGGCAGCGCAGCGGTAATTGCCGTAAGCCATCTTGAGGAGCGAGGACTTGCCCGCCCCCGAGGCGCCGCCGAGCACGACGCACTCGCCCGGATGGACCGCCAGGGTGGCGTCGGCGATCACCGGCAGCACGGAGCCGCCGCGCAGATGCAGGGTGAAGCTCTTGGCCACGTTGTCGAAAACCAGGAGGGGCATCGTTGCGTGAAGCGTCATGCGGCGAGCACCGAGGAGACGAGGAGCTGGGTGTAGGCGGCCTGGGGGTCGTCCAGGACCTGGTCGGTCAGACCGGTCTCGATCACCCGGCCCGCGCGCATGACGAGGACGCGGTGCGAGAGCAGGCGCGCCACGGCGAGGTCGTGGGTGACGATGATCACCGCGAGGCCGAGCTCGGCCACCAGACCCCGGATCATATCGAGGAGGCGGGCCTGGACCGAGACGTCGAGGCCCGAGGTCGGCTCGTCCATGAGCACGAGACGGGGCGCGGTGACGAGGTTGCGGGCGATCTGCAGGCGCTGGCGCATACCGCCGGAGAAGCGCGTCGGCGGATCGTCGACCCGGTCGGGGGCGATCTCGACGCGGGCGAGCCAGTCGAGGGCGGTGGCGCGGATGCGGCCGTAATGGCGGTCGCCCACCCCCATCAGGCGCTCGCCGACATTGCCTCCGGCAGAGACCGCCATGCGCAGGCCCTGGGTGGCGTCCTGGCGCACGAAGCCCCAATCCGTGCGCATCAGCGCGCGTCGGTCGACCACGCTCAACGCGTCGAGGTCACGCGTTTCGCCGTCGCGCATGCGGTAGGACACCGAACCCGCATCGGCCGCGACCTCGCCGGCGATGAGCGACAGCAGGGTCGACTTGCCGGAGCCCGATTCGCCGACCACCGCCAGGACCTCGCCGGGGTCGAGGCTGAAGCCGATGCCGTCGCAGGCGAGGCGCCGGCCGTAGCGCTTGGTCAGGCCTTCGACGGTCAGGAGCGGTTCCATCACGCGGCCTCTCCGGTATGGCCGTCGGCGCGGCAGGTCTCGTCACGGCGGGTCTCAACACGGCGGGTCTCGCAATGATCGGTGTCCGAGCAGACGAACATCCGGCCGCCGGCATCGTCGAGGACGACCTCGTCGAGATAGACGCCTTCGGCGCCGCACAAGGCGCAGGGGCGGTCGAAGCTCTGGACCCGGAACGGATGGTCCTCGAAGTCGAGGCTGCGCACCCGGGTGTAGGGCGGGATCGCGTAGATGCGCTTCTCGCGCCCGGCTCCGAAGAGCTGGAGGGCGGGGCAGTCGTCCATCTTGGGGTTGTCGAATTTCGGCGTCGGGGAGGGGTCCATCACGTAGCGCCCGGCCACCTCCACCGGGTAGGCGTAGGTGGTGGCGATGTGGCCGTGGCGGGCGATGTCCTCGTAGAGCTTGACGTGCATCAGGCCGTATTCGGCCAACGCGTGGAGCTGGCGCGTCTCGGTCTCGCGCGGCTCGAGGAAGCGCAAGGGCTCGGGGATCGGCACCTGGTAGACGAGGACCTGACCCTCGGCGAGCGGCGCCTCCGGGATGCGGTGGCGGGTCTGGATCACGGTGGCCTCCGCCGTGCGGGTCGTGGTGGCGATGCCCGCGGTGGCGGTGAAGAAGCGCCGGATCGAGACCGCGTTGGTGGTGTCGTCGGCGCCCTGGTCGATCACCTTGAGGACGTCCGCGGCGCCCAGGATCGCGGTGGTGACCTGCACCCCGCCGGTGCCCCAGCCGTAGGGCATCGGCATCTCGCGGGCGGCGAAGGGCACCTGGTAGCCGGGGATCGCGATGGCCTTGAGGATGGCCCGGCGGATCATCCGCTTCGTCCCCTCGTCGAGATAGGCGAAGTTGTAGCCGGTGCCGGCCGAGACCGTGACGGAGACGGGACCTTGCGGGTTCATTCGGCGGCCTCCGGCCAGGCGGATTCGTCCGGGACCGAATCGGCCGCCCGGGCGGCATGCTCGGCGCGCAGGCGCCGGACGAGATCGAGTTCGGCCTGGAAATCGACGTAGTGCGGCAGCTTCATGTGCTCGACGAAGCCCGTCGCCTGCAGGCTGTCGCAATGGGCCAGCACGAATTCCTGATCCTGGGCCGGCACCACCACGGGCTCGCCGAGCTCGGCGGCCCGGAGCGAGCGGTCCACCAGGGCCATCGCCATGGCCTTGCGCTCGCCCTGGCCGAAGACGAGGCCGTAGCCCCGGGTGAATTGCGGCGGCACCGCATCGCTGCCGTGGAACTGGTTGATCATCTGGCACTCGGTCAGATCGACCGCGCCGAGGCAGACCGGGAAGCCCAGCTCTTCCGGCGTGAATTCGAGCGCCACCGCCCCGACCCGGATCTCGCCGACGAAGGGGTGGGTGCGGCCGTAGCCGCGCTGCGTCGAGTAGCCGAGCGCCAGGATGAAGCCCTCGTCGCCCCGCGCCAGCCCCTGAAGGCGGACGGCCCGATCGGCGGGGTAGTCCACCGGCTCGCGGGTGAGGTCGCCGACGGGGGCGCCCGCGTCCGGGGGCGAGGGCTCGAGCAGCCCGGCCTGACCGAGGAGGTCGGTGACCCGTGGGCAGACGGCGGCGTCGGCCTCCGGCTCGGCCTCGGCGGCCGGCACCGGATCGGCGCCGTCGCCCAGGGCGAAATCCACGAGGCGGTGGGTGTAGTCGAAGGTCGGACCCAGCACCTGCCCGCCGGGCAGATCCTTGAAGGTGGCGGAGATGCGCCGCGTCAGCGTCATCGCGCCGGTGTCGACGGGCGCGGTGGCGCCGAAGCGCGGCAGCGTGGTGCGGTAGGCCCGCACCAGGAACACCGCCTCGACTACGTCGCCCCGGGCCTGCTTGAGGGCGAGGGCGGCGAGATCCGGATCGTAGAGCGAGCCCTCGGTCATCACCCGGTCGACCAGGAGGCGCATCTGCTCGCGGATCTGCGCCACGCCGAGATCGGGCACCGCCGGGTCGCCGCGCCGGGCCTCGGCCAGGAGCCGGTGAGCGTTGTCGATGGCGGCCTCGCCGCCCTTCACGGCTACGTACATGGGGACATCTCCGGGGCGACGGGACGGGTCGAGCGCGGGAGGCCGGCAAGGGACCCGGGGGCGACGAACAGGAGATCGAGGCCCAGGGGGAAGGCCGCGTGGTTCGCGGCCCAGCGCGACGCCCAGTCGGCGGGTAGGGGCGACGCGTCGAACGATGCGGTGCCGCGGATGCCCGGCCCCGCGAAGGCGGGGCCGCCTTCGTCGGACAGGGTCTCGACGGCGAGAATCAGCGTGGCGGAGGTATCCGGGTAGGCGGGGGTGCCGGGCGCGAAGTCCGTGAAGGCCGGGCAACGGGCCGGATCGGCGATCAGCGCGAAGGCGGCCCGATCCGGCGCGTCGACGAGCGGCGCCCCGGTGTGGAAGCGCAGGAAGGCGGCGACCGCCGGCTCGGCCCGGAGCGGTGCATCGAGCCAGACCGGCGTGTCGGCGTCGATGAGCGCCAGGGCCAGCGCCGCGAGTTCCGGCGTGAGCGGCGCCGGGGGCACCAGGGCGGTGGCCAGGGGGCGGAGGCGGCCGGGCCGGCTCAAGGCCTCCATCGCGGCGCGGAACACCGCCTGCCCCTCATGGACGGGATCGGCGAAGCCGCGGGCAAGAGTCCGAGTTTGGGAAAGAGTCTCGGCCTGGGTCTTGGCAAGGGCCTGGGTGTGAGTCTGAGCCATCAATCCTCTCCCCGCGCCAGGGTGAAGAAGTTCACCCGCGTCGCCGCGAACTTGCGGGCGGCCTGCGCCGCAGCCTCCGCCCGGCGTTCGGCGATGGCGGCCAGGGCCGCATCGAGGGCGGGCCGTGCCTCCGGGCGCTGCCAATGGGCATCCACGATGGCGGCGAGGCGGGCGCGGTCCCGGTCGCGGCCGAGATGGTAGGCGAAGCCGGTCTCGCCGCCGGGCAGGCGCACCGCCGCCCGGGTCACCGTGGCCTCGCCGGCGTTGAAGGGCCGGCCGTCGCCGCCGATTCGGCCGCGCACCATGACCAGTCCGGTCTCCGGCCGGCGCAGATCCTCGGCCACCGGGTTCGCGCCGGCCTGCGCCAGGGCCGCGTGCAGTTCGTCCAGGGTGGCCTGTCCGGCCCGAGCCATCGCGCGTTGCCGGGCGGCGGGGTCTGGCATCGGGGGCTCAGGTGGTGTTTGGCTGGCGCTCGGCATCGATCGGTCTCCAAACCTGTCTATACATCTAGACAAGTGGATGACCGGACGCAAGGGCTTTCGAGGACGTCATGCGGGCAATTCGTGCGAGCCATCCATGAATGAGGTGCGCGACACCGGCGTGACGGCCCTCCAGCGGGGCGCCGGCCTGGCGGCCTGGCGGCAGATCGCCGACGCTCTGGCGGAGGAGATCCGAAGCGGGGTCTTCGCCGCCGGGGGGCAACTGCCCTCGGAATCGGCGCTCGCCGCGCGCTTCGGCGTGAACCGGCACACGGTGCGCCGGGCGCTGGGCGTGCTTGCCGAGGGCGGGCTGGTCCGCACCACGCAGGGCAGGGGCAGCTTCGTGGAGCAGGGGCCGATCCCCTATCCGATCGGCCCGCGCACCCGATTCTCGGAGATCGTCTCGCGCACCGGCCGCGAGGCCTGGGGCGACCTGATCGCCGCCGCGACCGTGCCGGCCGATGCGGGCTGGGCCGAGGCCCTGGCGCTCGCCCCCGGCGTCCCGATCCTCGAACTGCTGACCGTGCACCGGGCCGACGGCGCGCCGATCTCGACGGCCCGCACCTGTCTGCCGCTGCCGCGCTTTGCCGGATTCGACGCGGCCTACGCCGCCAGCGGTTCGATTACCCGGGCGTATGCGGATTTCGGGGTCGCCGACTACACCCGGCTCTCGACCCGGATCGGCGCCCGCCCCGCCGAGGCGGAGGAGGCGTCGCGCCTCGACATCGCCCCCGGCCGCACCCTCATCGCCCTGTCGAGCGTGAACGTGGACGGGGCGGGCCTTCGCATCCAGGCCACCCGCAGCCTGTTCGCCGCCGACCGGGTGGAACTGGTGGTGGAGTGATCGGCGCCTGCGTGGCGCCTACGATCGTCACGCCTCTCGACGCGACGCGGCCCTCCTCCGAGCGGATTTCGGGCCTTCCCGCGATCCGCCGGGTCACCCAACCACCCCCACTCCTGACCTCTCTCCGCAAGGGGGAGAGCGACGCGTCGCGCTTTTTAAAACGTGGTCGAGCTTCCCAAAACGTGGATGTGTGAGTCCGCCCGGCGAGGAAGCGCGGTCTGGCTGGCCCCCTCCGAGGCGATCAGCCGAATGTCGGATCGGACGGATTCGGGAGCTGGCGGTGGCCTGCGTCCCCGTATCCGCCGGCCCGATGCATCCCTGCCGGGGGGCTCGGCGTTCCGCTTGTCGCGCGCGACCGGCGCGCCGTCGTCGAGAGGAACCTTGCGGACCCATGGAGAGCGGACCCATGGAAAGCGGACCCGTGGAGCGCGACTGCGTCGTCATCGGCATCCACGGCCTGGCGAACAAGCCGCCCGCAGACGAGAAGACGCGCTGGTGGAAGGCGGCGGTCAGCGAGGGCCTCGCGCGCAACCAGGGCCTCGCCGAGCCCGCCTTCCGGTTCGAGTTCGTCTACTGGGCCGACCTCCGCTACGACGCGCCCCTGTCCGAGGACGGCAACCGCGAGCCGTACCGGCCCTATGACGGGACGGGGCCGCTGCCCGACGGGGACGCGGCGCCGGTGCTCACCGCCAACGCCGTGCTGGCGCCGATCTATGCCGGGATCGATGCGGTCGAGGAGGCGACCGGCCTCACCCTCGTGGACGACGTGATCCTGGAGCATCGCTTCGACGACCTCTGGCACTACCACGCCGAGCGGGACTTCGCCCGCCGGGTCCGGGCGCGGCTGAGCGAGCGCCTGAGGGCGTTCCGCAGCCATCGCATCCTGCTGGTGGCGCACTCGATGGGATCGGTCATCGCCTACGACGTCTTGCGGATGCTGGAGCGGGAAGACCCCGCCCTGCGCATCGACCACCTCGTCACGGCGGCCTCGCCCCTGGGTCTGGCGAAGGTGAAGCTCAAGTTCGAGGGCGAGCACGGCCCGCTCCGCGTGCCGAACAACGTCGCGGCCTGGACGAACCTGGCCGATGGCGAGGACGTGGTCGCCATCATGGGGTCCCTGGGTACGGACTACGCTGCCAGCGAACGCGGCGTCGGCGTCGCGGACCAGCGGGTCGTCAACGGCTATCGGCGCCCCGACGGGACGCCGAACCCGCACAAGTCCTACGGCTATCTCCGGACGCCCGAATTCTCGGGGATCGCCGCGCGTTTCGTCGCCGACCGACCGGAGGCCGTATTGCCTGCCGGGGAAGGGGAGGGCCCCGCGGCACAGAAGAGGCCGCCCGCGAGGCAGGAGGACGCGGGGAGGAACGCGGGCATGACGGCCCTCGCTCAGACGGACGGCCCGGCCGCGACCTTGCCCCAGTTCGGCAGGGGGAAGGCCCGATCGTAGGCGAGATTGAAGACGAAGGCGTAGGCCACGTAGAAGGCCGCGATCGCCAGATCCATGAAGAAGGCCTCCATCAGGCCGATGCCGAGGTACCAGGCGATCGGCGGCAGCAGGATCATCAGCAGGCCCGCCTCGAACAGCACGGCATGCCCCACCCGCAGCAGGAGACTTTTGCGGGTGTGCCCGGTCAGCCGCTGCATCGACCGGTCGAAGCCGAGATTGTAGACGTAGTTCCAGGCCGTCGCGATCAGGGCGCTGCCGATGCCGATCACCCCCATGTCGGAGGCGTGCAGGCCGAACAGCACGGTGCCGAGCGGGATCATCAGGGACAACCCGAACAGCTCGAACAGGAGGGCATGGCGGATACGGTCACGGGTGCTGCGCATGAAGGGGTCTCGAAAAGCCGCGTTGGTTGCGGGTCTTCTATCTGCGATACCCGGTTCGACAAGTTAGTAGGTATCTGAGGATCAGATAGATGGCCGTCTCGCTCGATCAGCTCCAGGCTTTCGTGGCGGCGGCCGAGGCCGGGTCCTTCTCCGGCGCCGCCCGAATGCTGCGGAAGGCGCAGTCGGCCGTCAGCACCCAGGTGGCGAATCTTGAGGCCGATCTCGGGGTTACGCTGTTCAGCCGGGCGGGCCGCAACCCGGTGCTCACCCCGGCGGGGGAGCGGCTCCTGCTGGAGGCGCGGGTGGTGCTCGACCGGCGCGAGCACCTGATTGGCGTGGCCCGCAGCTTGGAGCAGCGGGTGGAAAACCGCCTCGTGGTGGCCATCGACGAGCTGTATCCCGAGCATGCCCTGGGCGCGCTCTTCGCCGACTTCGCCCGGCACTTTCCCTTCGTCGAACTCGAGCTGCTGTTCCCCCTGATGGAGGATGTCAGCCGCATGGTGCAGTCCGGCGCCGCCGATCTCGGGGTGATGTGGCGCCAGGAGGTGCTGCCCACGGAGCTTGGCTTCCAGACCATCGGCTGGGTGCCCCTCAAGCTCGTGTGCGGACGCGACCACCCGCTCGCCAAGGCGCGGGTGGAATGGGAGGAATTGAAGCGCCACCGCCAGATCCTGGTCGCCGCGCGCAGCGACGGGCCGGAGAAGCGCCGCCTGCGGGTGGCCGCCGAGGTGTGGTGGGTGGAGAGCCACTGGGTGATCCTGGAGCTGGTGAAGCACGGGATCGGCTGGGCCTTCGTCACCGACCACGTCATCGCCTCGTCGCTGACGGCGCCGTACCTCGTCACGCCGGACCTGCAGTTCGACGCGGGCGACTGGCCGATCGCCCTGGAACTGGTCTGGCACAAGCAGCGGCCCTGCGGCCCCGCCGCCGCCTGGCTGCGCGCGCGCTTCGCGGCCGAGCGGATCGGCCCCGTCTCGGGGGACGGCCTGCCGGGCTGACGGGGGAGGCCGGGGTCGGCGTTCGGGGTTCGGGGATCGGGCTCAGCGCGCCGCGCCGCCGATCAGGGCCCGGCGCAGGCGTCCGGAGACGACGTCGATAATCGCCACGGTGACGAGGATCATCAGGATCAGGAAAGCGACCTGGCGCAGTTCGAGGACGCGGATCAGCTCGGTGAGGTACTGGCCGATGCCGCCCGCGCCGACGATGCCGATGATGGTGGCCGAGCGGGTGTTCGATTCGAAGAAGTACAGCACCTGGCTGCCGAGCACCGGCAGCACCGCGGGAATCAGGCCGAAGCGGATGCGGTGCAATTCGGCCCCGCCGGAGGCGGAGACGCCCTCGCCGGCCTTGCCGTCGACGGTCTCGACGGCTTCCGAGAACAGCTTGCCGAGCGCCCCCACATCCGCGCACGCGATGGCGAGCGCCCCCGCGAAGGGGCCGAGCCCGACCACGTTGATCCAGATCAGCGCCCAGATCAGCACGTCGACGGAGCGCACCACGTCGAGGCCGCGCCGGACGGTGACATGCACGAACGGGTTCGGCACGACGTTGCGGGCGGCCAGGAATGCGATCGGAAAGGCCACGAGGGCCGCCGTCAGCGTGCCGATGAAGGCGATGCCGAGGGTCTCGGCCAAAGCCTGCAGGAAGGTCCAGGCCCGTCCGCCGGCCTCCGGCGGCAGCATCAGCAGGCTGAATTCGCCGAGGCGGCCGAGGCCGGCGAGCAGGCGGGCGGCGGAGAAATCGAGGCGCACCAGTGCGTAGCCCGACAGCGCCGCGAGGGCGGCGAGCGCCAGGCCCGCGACGAGGCGGCCGCGCCAGGCCGGGCGGAAGCTGTCCGGAAAGCGCTGCCGCAGGGCGGCGATCTCGGCCGGGCTCAGGTCGGGACCGGTCATCGCAGGCTTCCGAGGAGATGGTGGCGCAGGCGCTCGGTGCCGAGGTCGATCGCCATCACGGTGAGGATGATCAGGACCAGGATCGCGCTGACGTCGGCGTAGTAGAAGTTGCGGATCGCCACGAGCAGTTCCTGCCCGATGCCGCCGGCCCCGACGAAGCCCATGACGCCGGCGCCCCGCACGTTGATCTCGAAGCGCAGCAGCCCGTACGAGACGAAGTTCGACAGCACCTGCGGCAGCACGGCGAAGCGCAGGGTCTCGATCCGCCCGGCCCCGGCCGCGGTCAGGCTCTCCACCGGCTTCATGTCGATGTTCTCGACGACCTCCGAGAACAGCTTGCCCAGCGCCCCCGTGCTGTGGATCGCCAGCGCCAGCACGCCCACCATCGGCCCGAGGCCGAAGGCGATGACGAACAGGAGCGCGAACACGATCTCCGGCACCGTGCGGCAGAATTCGAGCCCGCGCCGCACCAGGAAGCAGGTCGTCCGGCTTCCCGTGACGTTGGCGGCGGCGGAGAAGCACAGGCAGAACCCGGCGATCGCCCCCAACAGGGTTCCGAGATAGGCCATCAGCAGGGTCTCGCCCAGAAGCGCCAGCCATTTCGGCCAGCCCCAGTACCATTCGGCGAGATCGCCCCGCAGGTTCCCCAGGGTCAGGTGGGGCAGGATCTGGACGATGTAGTCGGTGAACCGGCCGATATGGGCCGCGAGCACGAGCGGGCGCACCTCGGCCGCCTGGGCGGCGAGGGCGGTGAGGACCGCGAGCACGGCGAGGCCGGCCCAGATCCGGCGCCGGGTCGCCGCGACGGCGCCGTCATAGGCCCCCGCCAGAAGGGCGGCTCGGTCCGGGGGCAGGGGCGTGATCCGCTCAGGCATCGGCCGTCACCGGCGGCTCACACGGGGTGCGCTCACGATTTGCGGCGCTGGTCGTCGTTGAACTTCAGCATCTCGATGACCGGCTGGTAGTCCTTCAGGGTCACGGGCGTGAGGCCCTGGTCCTTGCCGTCCGAGAGCCGGTCGAAGGCCGCCTTGTCGGCCGTGGGCAGGGCCACCAGGGCATCGCGGATCGTCGTCTTCAAGGCGTCCGGCAGGCTCGACAGCATGGCGAAGGGGCCCTCGGGCAGGAAGTCGGACTTGAACACCACGCGGAAATCGGCCTGGCTCATCGGCGTGCCGTCTGGCTTCTTCAGCATGCCCTTGGCGGCCATGCGGGTGACCATGGTGTCGGTGTCGGTGTTGTAGAGGTTGGCGGCGGCGTCCACCGTGCCCTGCACCAGGGCGAGAACCGCGTTCTCGTGGCTGCCGGCATAGACGGTCTTGCCGAAGAAGGTGTCGACCGGGTAGCCGGCCTTGCTCAGGAAGAAGCGCGGCGCCTGGTTGCCGGAGGTGGAATTGGGGTCGACCAGCGCAAGGTTCTTGCCCTTCAGGTCCTCGATCGTCCTGTAGGGGCTGTCGGCGCGCACGTAGATCACCGAGTAGTAGCCCGAGGCGCCGGTGTTGTGGCGCTGGTTGACGATGGGCTCGACCTTGACGCCGGTCATCACCGCGCGGGCGAAGGAGGCGGGGCCGTAGAAGGCGAGCTGGGCGTTGCCGGCGCGCTGGCTCTCGATCACGGCGGCGTAGTCGTTGGCGATGCGCAGCTTGACCGGCACGCCGAGGGCCTTCGACAGATAGGCGGTCATCGGCGCGTAGCGATCGGTGGTGCCCGACGCGTTCTCGGCGGGGATCACCGCCAGGGTCAGTTCCGGATAGGCCACCTTCCAGTCCTGCGCGGCGGCGGGAGCGGCGAGGAGGGCGAGCGCGAGGGCTCCGGCGAGGGATCGACGGGTCAGCATGGCAATCTTCCGGATGGTTGACTTCAGGATCAGGCGACGAGGGCGGCAGGGTAGGGCGCGCGGCGGGCGGGCGCGGGCGCGTCCATGACCTCGCCGGCCTCCAGCCCGTAGAGCTGGCGGGCGACGTCCTCGGTCAGGTCGGCGGGGGCGCCGTCGAACACGAGACGGCCATCGGCGAGGCCGACGAGGCGGTCGCAATAGGTGCGGGCGAGATCGAGGGAATGCAGGTTGCACAGCACGGTGATGCCGTGGCGCTGGTTGGCCTCGGCGAGGGCGTCCATGACGATGCGGGTGTTGCGCGGGTCGAGGGAGGCCACGGGCTCGTCGGCCAGGATCAGGTCGGGGGCCTGCATCATCGCCCGCGCGATGGCGACGCGCTGCTGCTGGCCGCCGGAGAGCTGGTCGGCCCGGTGGCCGGCGAAGTCGCCCATGCCGAAGGCGTCGAGGGCGGCCAGCGCCAGGGCGCGCTCACGCTCGGACCAGAGCTTGAGCAGCGAGCGGTGCCGGGGCACCTCGGAAAGCCGGCCCATCAGGACGTTGCTGAGCACGTCGAGGCGGCCGACGAGGTGAAACTGCTGGAAGATCATGGCGCAGCGGGTGCGCCAGCGCCGCAGGTCGCAGCCCTTGAGGCCGGTGACGTCGAGGCCGTCGAACAGGATGCAGCCGCCGGTCGGCTCCGCCAGGCGGTTGATCATCCGCAGCAGGGTCGACTTGCCGGCCCCGGAGCGCCCGATCACACCGACGAAGCGGCCCCGGGGAATGGCGAGCGAGACGCCGTCCACGGCGCGGCGGTCGCCGTAGCGGCGCGTCAGATCTTCGAGGATCAGCATGCGGGTATCCGGCTATTCACGATGAACGCCGGTAAACCCGTCCCGCGCGACAGGTTCATGACAGTTGTTCGGCTAAACGAAAGACGGAGTCAGGTGTCTTCGCCTTCGTAGCGCTCGAGGAAAGCTTCGATACCAAGGGACCGGAAGTCCGGCAGGGCACGGCCCAGGCGCGCGTGGTCCCAGTCCCACCAGGCCAAAGCTTGCAGACGCTCGGCGATCGCTTCCGGAAAGCGGCGGCGCACGACGCGGCCCGGATTGCCGACCACGATGGTGTAGGGTGCGACATCCCGGGTCAGGATCGTGCCGGCGCCCACCACCGCCCCGGTGCCGACGGTGCGCCCGGCCAGGATCACGGCCCCGTGGCCGATCCAGACATCGTGGCCGATGGTGACCGGCAGGGCGCGGCGCCGGGCGAAGAAGGCCGGTTCGTCCTGCGCTTCCCCCGGCCAGTAGGCGCTGGCCCGATAGGTGAAGTGGGATTGCGAGGCCCGCTCCATCGGGTGGTTGCCGGGGTTGATCCGCACGTGCGAGGCGATCGAGCAGAACCTGCCGACAGTGGCATAGTTCGCCTGCCCGTCCTCGGCGATGTAGGAATAATCGTCGAGATGCGTCTCGCTGAGGCGGGTGCGCGCGCCGACCTCGGTGTAGCGGCCGAGGCGGCAATCCCAGAGCTGAGCCGTGGGGTGGACGGCCGGTTCGAGGCCGAGGCGGTCGGAGACCATCGGGTGTTCCTTCAGGGGCGGAAGGGGAGGCGGCGCAACAGGCGGAACGGCGCGGCGCCGGCCTGTCCGACCACGCTGACCCCATCGATCACGAGGTCCGGAAGACCGGCGGCGGCCTCGGCCAGAACGGGCAGGGCGGCCGCCCGCGCTTTCGGATTCAGCCGCTCCGTCAGCGTCATGTGGAAGCGGAAGGCCTCGAACACGTGCGGGTAGCCCCAGCGCTCCAGCAGCGCCCGGCCGCGCGGGTCGAGGCGTTCGGGACGGCGGCGGGCCCGCTCGGCGTCGGTCAGGGGCGCGCGCAGGGGATCGAGGGCGGCGACGCACTCGGCGGCGAGAAGGCCGAGGGCGGGGGGCGCTGCTGCCGGCACCAGGGCGAGGAAATCGCCGAGGGCGGCCACCCGCAGGGGACCGGCGGGCAGGGGCGCCCGGTGCGCCGCCAGGGCCTCGGCGGCCGTGAAGACATCGGCTTCGGTCACGCCCGGACGGAGCCGCATCGGCGCCTTCAGGGTGGCGTGGAAGCCGTAGACGCGCGGCGCGGCGGTGTGGGCGGCGACGAGATCCGCGAGCGCCCCGGGCACGGGCACGGAACCTAGCCCTGGACCGGGACCGAGGATCGCGTCCCCGAAAGCGGCCAGAGCCGAGCCCGGAGCGGGCGTGAAGTAGAGAGCGTATCGGTCCAACGAGGGGTGTCCCGGACGGCGCGAGAGGTGCCGAAGCGCGCATACTACCTGGGCCGGACGTTGATATGACAATCGTTGCGCCGCCCTTGGCGCGCTGGGGCATGACGCCGGTGTCCGGTCGCAGGCACAGATACGCCCCGGTCCTGGCGGGGCTGGCGCTCGGCGCCGGCGCGACCTGCGGGCAGGCCGCGGGCGATGCGCCCACGCGCCGCTTCAGCGTCGTCTATGGCTTGAGCGTCCTCAACCTGCAGGCCGGCGAGGCCACCCTGATCGTCGAGCGGGCCGGAGACCGCTACGCCCTCGAACTCGACGCGGCCCTGCACGGGCTCGCGGGCGTCTTCTTCGACGGTGTCGGCAAGGCCGTGGTCGCCGGATCGACGACCCGCGCCGGCGCGGTGACCGCCACCTTCCGGGTCGACAGCCGCTACGGCGGCAAGCCGGTCGCGGTCGCGCTGGATCTCGCCGGCGGCCGCGTGCGCAGCGCCAGCGTCGAGCCGCCTCCGGCCCCGCGCACGGACCGCGTCCCGGTGGCGCCGGAGGACCGGGTCGGCGTGGTCGATCCCCTGACCATGCTGACGATTCCACTCGGCCCTGCTCCCCTGGAGCCAGGCCTGTGCGACCGGCGTATCGCCGTCTTCGACGGGGCGACGCGTGCCGACCTGGTGCTGTCCCGCGGCACTCTCGTGGCGGTGACCGAGGGCGCTTACCAGGGACCCGCCCTCGCGTGCCGGGTGCGCTGGGTGCCGATCTCCGGGCACCGCTCGGGCGGCAGCAATGTCCGGCGCATGGCCGACAACGACGAGATCCAGGTGCGCTTCGCGCCGATCCTCGACGGGACGCTGCTGCTGCCGGTGTCGATCACGGTCGCCACCGGCTGGGGCACGGTGCACATCGAGGCGACGCGCTGGGGCGGCCCGCCGCCGGCCTCGGCCGATGCGCCCGCCGAAGCGCAGGCGCAGGGTGGGGCGCAGGCCGGCCGGCCCGGCGTCACGGTGCGGCTGCCGAACGCCCGCTAGGAACGCGGCCGGAACCCGGGCCTGCGCGACGTCGTCGTGCCGCGCCGCACGCCCCGTGGTGGAACGGCGGTCCCTCCGCCGCGTTCGCCCCGCGACGCAGCACAGGAGACGCCTGACATGGCCAATGCGATGATCCACGACATCTTCAGCGGCACCCCGAACCTGACCACCACGGAACGCGCCGTCTCGGTGGTCCTCGGCCTCGGCATCGCGGCCGCCGCCGCGCAGCCGCGCCCGAACAAGTGGCTCAGCCTCGCGGCCCTCGTGGTCGGCGCCGGCCTCGCCATCCGGGGCGCCACCGGCCACTGCGCCGTCAAGGCCGTGACCGAGGCCTGAGAACGACCGGGCGCAGAGGCCGGCCTCTGCGCCCTCTCGACCGGACAGAAATCCCGTCGGACACGAAAAAGGGGCGCCTCGGTGAGGCGCCCCGTCTCGTTCGACCTTTCGGATCCGGGTGGGATCAGAGCGTGGTGGTCGAGCGACGGCCCTGAATGAAGCCGTAGATCGCCAGGACCACGATGGCACCGACGACGGCGCCGATGAGGCCCGCGCCCTGGTTGGGCCCGTACCAGCCGAGCGCCTGGCCCAGGAAGGTGGCGACGAAGGCGCCGACGATGCCGAGGATCGTGGTCAGGATGAAGCCGCCCGGCTCATTGCTGCCCGGCATGATGAACTTGGCGATAACACCGGCCAGGAAACCGATGATGATGGTCCAGATGATACCCATGAGCTGATCCTCGAACTTTTTGGCCGAACCCTCTGGGTCGGACTTCCCTGGCCGTGACGGCTGGCTGTGTCGCCTTGGCCTCTGCCTGGGGTGAGAACGCCGCACCCGTGGGATGAGTTGCGCTGCGGCACGCGACTTTGTCGTGTTGCGTCCAAGGGATCGCGCGCCGGGCCTCTTTACGCTCGGGCACCCGGCGCGGCACAACGCTGGGCCGGACGTCCCGGCGCCACGGGGCGCCGGTCCGGCATGTGAAAGGCACGTATTCCCGCCATGACGATCCAGGCCACGCCGATCCAGCGCTTCGAATCCGGTCCCCGCATGAGCCAGGCCGTCACCTACGGCGACATGGTGTTCCTCGCCGGCCAGGTCGCCGGGACCGTGGTGGGCGCCGGCGTCACCGCGCAGACCCAGGAGATCCTGGGCGAGATCGACCGCCTGCTGGCGGCCGCCGGCACCGACAAGAGCCGCATCCTCACCACCACGATCTATCTGGCCGACATCGCCACCTTCGCGGAGATGAACGCCGCCTGGGATGCCTGGGTGCCCCAGGACAACCCGCCCGCCCGCGCCACCGTGGAGGCCAAGCTCGCCGCCCCCGAATACCTGGTCGAGATCGTGGTGGTCGCCGCGAAAGGACAGGCATGATCCGAGCCGGCACCCGCCGCGCGCTCCTCGCCGGGGGGATCTCCGCCGCAGGGCTGATCGCCGGGGCGCTCGCCGCCCTGGCGCTCGGCCTGCCCGGGGCCCGGGCCGAGACGGCCGCGCCGAAGGGCGAGCGCGTCGTCAACATCTACAACTGGTCGGACTACATCGACCCGAAGGTGCTGGAGGCCTTCACCCGGGAGACCGGCATCAAGGTCGTCTACGACACCTACGACAACAACGAGATCCTCGAGACCAAGCTGCTGGCCGGGCGCTCGGGCTACGACGTGGTGGCGCCCTCCGGGCCGTTCCTGCAGCGGCTGATCCGGGCGGGCGTGTTCCAGCCCCTCGACAAGGCGAAGATCCCCAACCTCGTCCATGCCTGGCCCGAGATCGCCGCGCGGCTCGCCACCTACGACCCCGGCAACACCTACGCGGTCGACTACATGTGGGGCACCACCGGCCTCGGCGTGAACCTCGCCCTGGTGCGCGAGCGCCTGGGGGCGAACCAGCCCCTCAACACCTGGAGCCTCGTCCTCAATCCGGGCCTGATGGCCAAGCTCAAGGATTGCGGCGTGATGCTGCTCGATTCGCCCGAGGACCTGATCCCGAGCCTGCTGCCGTTCTACGGTCTCAAGCCGGATTCCAAGCGCTGGGACGACATTTCCCAGGTCACCGACGCGCTGTTCAAGGTGCGGGGCTCGGTGCGCAAGTTCCACTCGTCGGAATACATCAACGGGCTGGCCAACGGCGACCTCTGCCTCGCGGTCGGCTATTCCGGCGACATGATGCAGGCCCGCAAGCGCGCCGAGGAGGCCAAGAACGGCGTCGAGATCGGCTACTTTATTCCGCGCGAGGGCGCGCTGATGTGGTTCGACGCCTTCGCGATCCCGAAGGACGCGCCCCATCCGGCCGAGGCCCACAGCTTCCTCGACTACATGATGCGACCCGAGGTGGCGGCGGCCAACACCAACTTCGTCTCCTATGCCAGCGGCAACGGCGCGGCCAAGGCATTCGTCAAGCCCGAGATCCTGGCCAATACCGGCATCTACCCGGACGAGGCGACGATGCAGCGCCTGTCCACCAACACCGCCTGGGACGACCGCACCCAGCGCTTCGTCACCCGGAGCTGGACCCGGGTGCGCACCGGGCGCTGAGGCCCGGCTGAAACGCGAAACGGCGGCCCCGCGGGGCCGCCGTTCTCCTGTCCGAACCGGGATGGCGACGTTCAGTTGCTGGCGAGGTGCGGCATCGGGTCGACCGGGGTCGCGCCCTTGCGGATCTCGAAGTGGAGCTGGGGCGAGGTCACGTTGCCGGAGGCGCCGGACTTGGCGATGGTCTGGCCGCGCTTCACCTTCTCGCCCGGACGCACGTCGAGCTCGCCGTTATGGGCGTAGGCCGAGACGTAGCCGTTGGAGTGCCGCACCAGGACGAGCTTGCCGTAGCCCTTCACGTCGGAGCCCGCATACGCCACGGTGCCGTCCTCGGCCGCTTTCACCGCCGTGCCCTCGGGCACCGAGATGTTGATGCCCTCGTTGCCGGAGGTGCCGTAGCCGGAGATCACCCGGCCCTTGGCGGGCCAGCGGAACGACTGCTCGGGAGCGGCGACCGACCCGGTGCTGGCCGGCTCGGCCTTGGGCTGCTCCACTGCGGCGACCTTCACGGGCGCCTTCGCGGCTTCCTTGTCCTTGGCAGCGGTCTCGGCGGCCTTCGCCTCGGCGACCTTGCGGGCCGCGTCCTTGGCGGCTTCCGCCTTGGCGAGCTTGGCTTCGGCGAGCTTGGCCTCGGCCTCGGCGGCCTTCGCCTTCTTGGACGCCTCCTTCGCGGCCTCCTTGGCGGCATCGGCCTTGGCCGTATCGGCCTTCACTTCGGCCTTGGCGTCCTTGATCTCGATCTTGCGGACCGGCTTGTCGTCGGCCTTGGCGACCTGTCCGGGTCGGACATGGCCCTTGCGGGCCTCGGCCAGCTTGGCAGCCTCGGCGGCCTTGTCCGCGGTCCGGCGCGCCTCGGCGAGCTTGGCGGCGCCCGCGGCCTTCTCGGCGGTCTTCTCCGCACTCTTGCGGGCCTCGGCGGCCTTGGCGGCTTCCACGAGCCTGCGGGCCTCGGTGAGCTTGGCGGCCTCGGCCTCGCGCTTGGCCTCGGCGGCTTCGGCTTCGCGGCGGGCTTCGGCGGCGCGCTTCTCGGCGGCGCGGTCGATCATCTTCGGGGCCGGTGCGGCGGGGGCGGCGCGGGTGCTCATCCGGGCCGCATCGGGGTTCATGCCCGACACCGCCGACGCCGTCATGCCGCCGCCGGAACTCATGCCCCCCGAAACCGGCTCGGTGGAGGCGAGGCGGGTGGTCTGGGGGCGGGCCGCGACCGGAGCCGCCACCATCGGGCGGGGCGACATGCCCGCGCCCGGAGCCCCGAGGGCCTGGGACTGGATGCGGCTGGTCCGCACCACCGGTGCCGGGGCGATCTCGCCCTCCGGCAGGCTGCCCGTCGCGGCGGGCTCGCTCGACAGGTTCGAGGCGAAGGGGTTGCCGAAAGGATCGCCCAAACGGGACGCATCCGAAGAACAGGCGGCCGCACCGCCTCCAATCACACCGATGAGAGCGAAACGCGACAGCGTCCTCAATCCCCGACCAGTCCCGCGAACCCGCATCGACGCACCTGTTTGCCTGACGCAACTTGATGACGTCATTCAAACCGGATTCAGGTTAAGCAACCGTTCCGATTCACCACGTTTGCGCGATGATCGGACCGGCGCGGAAACCTTTCGGCCTACAGGACGCAGGCGCGGCCGGGGGTGAGCGGGGCGAGCCGCAGGGCCGCGCCGGGGCGATTTTCGAGGCTGCCGTCCGCCATCCGGGTCCAGGTGACGAGGCCGGCCGCCTCCGGCCGCCCGACCGGGGCGACGAGGCGTCCGCCGGGTGCGAGCAGGCCGGCGAAATGGTCGGGAATCGCCGGGACGGTTCCGTTGAGCAGGATGCGGTCGAAAGGCTCCGCCCCCCGCAGGGTCGCCGGATGGAGGCCGTCCCCGAGGATGATGTCGGCGAGCACCCGGTCCTCCGGCACCAGGTTGTCGCGGGCGTCGTCCGCCAGGGTGGCGTAGCGCTCGAGGCTATGGACATGGGCGGCGCCCAGCCGCAGCAGCAGGGCGGTGACGTAGCCCGAGCCGGTGCCGATCTCGAGGACCCGGGCGCCCGGGCGCAGGGCCAGCGCCTTCAGCATCGCCGCCACCGTGGTCGGCGCCGTCATGGTCTGGCCGCAGGGCAGCGGAAGGGCGAGGTCGCGCCGGGCGAGGTCGCGGTGATGGGCGGGGGCGAAGCGCTCGCGCGGCACCCGCTCCATCGCCCGCAGGGTGTCGGTGTCGCGCACGCCACGGCCGCGCAGGGCCATGACGAAGGCCGCATCCTCGATCGAGCCCTCGTGCATCATGGCTGGCTCTCGACCGGTTCCGCGCCCGTCGCCCTACGCGGCGAAGCCCTGCGCCGAGAACCCTTGCGCGAAGCGCGTCAGGCTCGGCTCATCGGTGAGGTCGAGGCGCAGCGGCGTGACCGAGATGCGCTTCTCCGCGATGGCCTTGAGGTCGGTGCCGTGGCCGGGCTGGAAGGTGGCCTTGGCGAAGGCGAGCCAGAAATAGGGATTGCCGCGCCCGTCCTGGCGGGCATCGATCTGGAGCAGGGCCTGGTTGCGGAACCCCTGCGCGGTCACGGCCGTGCCCACGACCTCCTCCGGCTCGCAATCCGGGAAGTTCACGTTGACGACGATGCCGGGCTCGATCCCGATGTCGAGGATCTTGCGGACGACCCCGGGGCCGTGCTCGGCCGCGCAGTGCCACTTGATGGCGCCGCGCCCGCCGGCCCCGTAGGCCTGGCTCAGCGCGATGGAGCGCACGTTGAGGATCGTCCCCTCCATCGCCGCCGCGATGGTGCCCGAATAGGTCACGTCCTCGGCGACGTTCTGGCCGCGGTTGACGCCCGAGAGCACGAGGTCCGGCCCGTGGTCCTTGAGGATGTGGCGCACGCCCATGATCACGCAGTCGGACGGCGTACCCTTCACGGCGAAGCGCTTCTCGGCGACTTGGCGCAGGCGCAGGGGGTCGTTCAGCGACAGCGAATGCGACACGCCGGACTGGTCGGTCTCGGGCGCGACCACCCAGACGTCGTCCGAGATGGCGCGGGCGATCCCCTCCAGGGTCTCGAGCCCCGGCGCGTGAATGCCGTCGTCGTTGGTGACGAGAATGCGCATCAGCTCTTGAACCCCTCGATCCGGTCGATCCCGCCCATATAGGCCTTCAGCACCGACGGCACCGTGACGCTGCCATCCGGGTTCTGGTAGTTTTCCATCACGGCGATGAGCGCCCGGCCGACCGCGACGCCGGACCCGTTGAGGGTATGGACGAACTGGACCGCCTTGCCGTCCCGGGCACGGACGCGCGCGTTCATCCGTCGCGCCTGGAAGTCGCCGCAGACCGAGCAGGACGAGATCTCCCGGAAGGTCTCCTGGCCCGGCATCCAGACCTCGATGTCGTAGGTCTTCTGGGAGGCGAAGCCCATGTCGCCGGTGCAGAGGGTCATGATCCGGTAGGGCAGGTCGAGCTTCTTCAGCACCGCCTCGGCCGAGCCGAGCATGCGTTCGTGCTCCGCGGCCGACTGCTCCGGATTGGTGATCGAAACCAGCTCGACCTTGTTGAACTGGTGCTGGCGCAGCATGCCGCGGGTGTCGCGCCCCGCCGACCCGGCCTCGGCCCGGAAGCACGGGGTCAGGGCGGTGAAGCGCAAGGGAAGCTCCTCCTCGTGCAGAATGCTTTCGCGGACGAGGTTGGTGAGGGGGACTTCCGCCGTGGGGATGAGCCAGTGCTCGCCCGCCTGGAACTGGTCGTCCCGGAACTTCGGCAACTGCGCCGTGCCGAACATCGCCTCGTCGCGCACCAGGATCGGCGGCGCCACCTCGGTGTAGCCGTGCTCGCCCGTGTGCAGGTCGAGCATGAACTGCCCCAGCGCCCGCTCCAGGCGGGCGAGCTGGCCTTTCAGCACCACGAAGCGGGCGCCGGACATCCGCGCGGCGGCCTCGAAATCCATCAGGCCGGAGGCTTCGCCGAGTTCGAAATGCTGCTTTCCGGTGGCAAGCTGCGGCCGGTGGGCCGTGAAGCGGCGGTACTCGACGTTGCCGTGCTCGTCGGCGCCCTCGGGCACCTCCGGGTTCGGGCGATTCGGGATCGCGGCGAGGCGGTCGTCGAGCGTCCTGGCGGCCTCCGCTTGGGCCGTCTCCAGGGCCGGTGCCGCGTCCTTCAGGCGGGCGACCTCGGCCATGAGGTCCTGCGCCCGGGCCTCGTCCCGGGCCTTCTTGGCGCCGCCGATCTCCTTGGCCAGGGCGTTGCGGCGCTCCTGGTTGGCCTGCGCGGCCGAGATCGCGGATTTGCGCTGGTCGTCCAGGTCGATGAGTTCGACGGCGAGCGGCGCCAGCCCGCGCCGGCGCAGGGCGTCATCGAAGGCGTCCGGGTTCTCGCGGATGGCGCGGATGTCGTGCATGGGCTCGGCTCGTACGATGCGAGCCCGACGCTTAGCCGCATCGGCCCCGGCCCGACAAGGTCGGGTGGGCCATGCCGGCCCCGCTCATGGGACCGAATCTCAGACGAACGGCGTCGTCTTTCCGGGACTGCGAAGCAGGGCCCGGAAAGACGACGCGGGCGGCAAAACCGGCGTCTTGGAATTCGGGCCGGGACACCACGGGAGGTTTGGATCCCGACGCGCTACTGCGCCCGGATCTGGCGCTCGGCCGCCTTGTCCTCGGCGCGGCCGTAATTGATGAAGAACAGATTGCCCTCCACGGCGCGCCCCTTCTGCAGGTTCGAGAGCTGCACCGTGGTCTGGTAGCCCTGCGGATCGGTGATCCGCCACTGGCTCAGGGTCTTCACCTCGGCATCGAAGAACAGCTGGATCTTCGAGGTGCCGCCCAGCGTGGAGCGGTCCTCCAGGGAAAGGCGCAGGCCGCCCGGATCGTTGGCCACGTCGATCACGGAGAGGTCGCGGGCGAGGTCGATCTTTTCGCGCAGCAGGAATTTCAGGGGCGTCTGCGAGATGAAGTAGAGGTCCTGGGTCCCGAGCTTGCGGTCCTTGACCGCCACCGAGGTCCCGTCGGCCACGATCTCCAGGGGGGAGGGCTGGTCGTAGTCGAAGCGCAGGCGGCCGGGTTTGGCCAGGGTCAGCTTGCCGCCGATGCGGCGCCCGTCCGGGCCGATCTGAATGAAGTTGCCGGTGAGCGTGGTCATGCCGTTGAAGTAGGCGTTGGCCTGCGCGATCACGGTGGCGTCGTCCGCCTCCGGCGCGATGGCGGCGGCGGGCGCGCCCACGGCCGCGACCTTGGCACCAGCCTTCGGATCGCCGGCCTTCGGATCGGTGGACTTCGAATCAGCGGACTTGGACTCCGCCTTGGCCTTGGCCGCAGCGGCCTTGTCGGCGGCCACCTTGTCCGACGGCTTGGCGGCCTTCGGCGCCTGGGCCACGGGCTTCTTCGGCGGGGCGGCGGGAGCCGCCGGGGCGGGCTCGGGCTCCGGTTCCGGCGCGGGGGCCGGCTGCTCCTTGCGGCCGAACAGGCCGTCGAGGAACGAGGAGACCTGGGCGGAGGCCGGCTGCGGCAGGGCGAGACCCGCCGCCAGGACGAGCAGCGGACCGGCGGCGAGGCGGTGACGGCGGCCGATCATCGGGACGCTCCCTTGAGGCGATTCACGGATTGTGCGGGCGACGCCCGCTTAGAAGCCGGCCCTGTGGCGAATATGCGACGGGTGGGATCGGGCATCGACCGAAGGCAGGACACCGGACGATCCCGAAGCCAGCGACGCCCCCCACGCAGTCCAGGAAGCGCGATGCCGATGGCGCCCCACCGTCATTCCGGGGCGCCGCAGGCGAGCCCGGCCCCGAAGGGGCGCGCCAGCGGCGCGCGATCCGGAACCGCCGACAGCGTCAAATTTTGCGCACCCCATGTGTCCGGATCCCGGGCTCCGCGACGCGGCCCCGGGATGACGGATCGTGCCGGACAGGGTCCGGTACGCGAGGTCTGTGGCTCAATCGTCGTCATACATCATGCCGGAAGCGGCGTGGCCGCCCTCCATCAGGATCTCGCGCTTGCCGGCATGGTTGGCCGGGCCGACGATGCCCTCGATCTCCATCCGCTCCATGATCGAGGCGGCGCGGTTGTAGCCGATCTGGAGGCGGCGCTGGATGTAGCTGGTCGAGGCCTTGCGGTCGCGCATCACCACCTGCACCGCCTGGTCGTAGAGTTCGGCGCCGGGATCGATGCCGCCGCTGCCCGCATAGGCGCCGGCGTCGAAGATCGGGGCGTCGGTGTCCTCGATCTCGTTCGACGGGGCCTTCTCGGCCCGGTCGGCCTTGTCCGCCTTCGCGCCCTTGGTCGGCTTCTCGTCGCCGCTGCCGTCGTCGGCGGTGACGGCCTCGAGGTAGGACGGCCGGCCCTGGCGCTTGAGGTGGGCGACCACGCTCTCGACTTCCGAATCCGAGCAGAACGGACCGTGCACGCGCGTCGTGCGCCCGCCGCCGGCCATGAACAGCATGTCGCCCTGGCCCAGCAGCTGCTCGGCGCCCATCTCGCCCAGGATCGTCCGGCTGTCGATCTTGCTCGTCACCTGGAAGCTGATCCGGGTCGGGAAGTTGGCCTTGATCGTGCCCGTGATGACGTCGACCGAGGGGCGCTGCGTCGCCATGATCAGGTGGATGCCGGCCGCGCGCGCCATCTGGGCCAGACGCTGGATCGCGCCCTCGATGTCCTTGCCCGCCACCATCATCAGGTCGGCCATCTCGTCGACCACGATGACGATGTAGGGCAGCGCCGACAGGTCCATCTCCTCCGTCTCGTAGACGGCCTGTCCGGTCTCGCGGTTGAAGCCGGTATGGACCTCGCGGGTGATCACCTCGCCCTTGGCGCGGGCCTCGGCCATGCGGGCGTTGTAGCCGTCGATGTTGCGCACGGCGATCTTGGACATCTTCTTGTAGCGCTCCTCCATCTCGCGCACGGCCCACTTGAGGGCGATGACCGCCTTCTTGGGATCGATGACCACGGGCGAGAGCAGGTGCGGGATGCCGTCATAGACCGACAATTCGAGCATCTTCGGATCGACCATGATCAGGCGGCACTCCTCCGGCTTCATCCGGTAGAGCAGCGACAGGATCATGGTGTTGATGGCGACCGACTTGCCCGAGCCCGTGGTGCCCGCCACCAGCAGGTGGGGCATCTTGGCGAGATCGGCGATGATCGGCTCGCCGCCGATGTTCTTGCCCAGGCACAGGGCGAGCTTGTGCTTGCTCATCCCGAAATCGGCCGAGGCGAGAAGTTCGCGCAGGTACACCGTCTCGCGGGTCTCGTTGGGCAATTCGATGCCGATGACGTTGCGACCGGGGACCACGGCGACGCGGGCCGAGACCGCCGACATCGAGCGGGCGATGTCGTCCGAGAGCGAGATCACGCGGCTCGACTTGGTGCCGGGGGCCGGCTCCAGCTCGTAGAGGGTGACGACAGGACCGGGACGCACCGCGAGAATGTCGCCGCGCACGCCGAAATCCTGCACCGTCTGCTGGAGGTTGAGCGCGTTCTGCTCCAGCACGTCGGCATCGACCTCCTCGGTTTCGTTCAGGGGCGGCTCGGCCAGGAGTTCGAGGGCGGGGTGCTCGTAATCCGCGTTCTCCACGAAGGACATCGGCACGTGCCGCCCGGCCGGGATGAGCAGCGGGCGCTCGGGCAGGATGGCGCGCGACAGGGTGACGACGGGCACGGACGCCGCGACGGGCGCCTCGGGCTCCACGGCCGGGACCGCGGACTCGACGACGGACATTTCGACGACGGGAGTCTCTGAGACGAGAGTCTCGGAAGCGGAAATCTCGGGCGTGGGGATTTCGGGCGCGGAGATCTCGGGCGCGGAGATCTCCGGCACAGGGGTGCCCTTGGGGTTGCGCAGCAGCACCGGCCGGGCCGGGATCGGGGTCGGCACGAAGGCCGGCTCGGCGGCACGCGGAACCGGGACGAAAGGCGCCACCGGCACGAAGCCGAGCGCGTCCGAGACGGCAGGGGAGGGGGCCTGAGCCAGCGCCGCGACAGCGGCCACGGGCAGGATTGCCGCAGCCGGAGCGGCCGGACGGCCGGCGCGGATCGCCGCCCGCGCCGCCATGGCGTGAAGCGGCGCCGGGCGGGCCGGCATCGCGGTCCCGACCGGGAGCGCGTTGTCCTGGCCGTCGACGGGGCAGGGCGGGCCGAAGGTCTCGAACCGCACCAGATGCTCGAGGCGATAGGCCGGCGCACCGGTCCGGGCCGGCTCGGTCACCGAAGCGTCCTGCTCCGCGATGACCGCTTCCGAGACGATCTCTTCCAAGACAATCTCTTCAGCGACGATATCTTGCGAGCTTGCGATCTCGACGACCGGCAGTGATGCGGACTCCGCCTGGATCGCCGACCAGGCATCGAGGGCGGCGCCGTCGCGTCCGTCGAACCAGGCGTGGACCTCGGACCAGTCCGGCACGTCCGACCAGTCGCGATCGTCGAGGACCACCGGGCTTTCGGCCGTGCCGGTCTCGACCTCGATCTCGACCTCCGCCGAGGCCGGCACGGCGGCGAGTTCGTTCGCGGGCGCTTCGGGGACAGGCATGTCCGCCGTGGGAACAACCTCCGCCGCAGGAGGGGTCTGGCGGCGATCGGGGCTGCGGAAGAAGCGCACGCCGGGCGGCGCGACGAAGGGCTGGCGCCACAGGGGCTCGGGCACCTGCGCGGCCAGCGCTTCGGCCTGGGCCTGGGCGTCCAGGACGGCGCGCTCCCGGGCCTCGGCGGCGAGGCGCAGGGAATCCTGCTCGGCCTGCAGGCGCAGCGCTTCGGCTTCCGCCTCGGCATGGGCCTGGGCCCGGGCGTTGCGCTCGGCATCGAGGGCGCGCTGGCGCCGCTCGTGCAGCACCGGATCGGGGGTGCGGGTGTAGCGCACGGCCGGACCCGGCTCGGGCATCGGCGCGGAAGCCGGAGCCTCGGAGGCCTCGGGCATGATCGCGGCCGGGCGGCGCGGCGTCCGGATCAGCACGCGGGGGGCGAGGGCGTCGGGGTCCATCAGGCCGTCGTCGAGACGGCTTGTGGGCACCACCCGGGCCGGGATCATGTCGAGGGTGGCGCGGTCGTCGAAGACCTGGGCCGGCCAGGCCTGGATCGCGGGGGCGGGGCGGAAGGCGAGGCCGACCTCGTTGCGGCCGACCAGGGCCTGCGGGCTCGTCATCCAGCTCGGCGTCGGCCGGGTGGCCGCCACCGTGTAGTCCGGCCGCTGCGGCGGACCGGCGAGGCGACGCGAGAGGGTCGCGCGCAGGTTCATCAACCGGTGTGCCAGGGCGCCGATCGACAGGCCGAGGCGATCGCCACCGCGAACGGGGCGCGAAGGATCACGATGGGAGTAGGGAAGCCGTCCCGATGCGCGCATGATTGGCCGGATGTACTCAAAACGGGTCCGCCGCCGGGAGCGGCGCGGTTCACGGATGAGTTAGCGGCATCGTCGTTAACAGACGCTTGACCCGATCCCGCGCGGAGCACGCCATTTCCGTCGGGTGCCCCCCCTTCCC
>NZ_JAGHKN010000138.1:0-385 GCF_023093475.1 Methylobacterium sp. 37f | reverse complement strand
CTCGAGTACCAATCACTGCGAAAGTGGTTGCAGACTTCCTCTCCAGCGTCGGTGTTGACCGTGTGCTGACAGTGGATCTGCACGCTGAACAGATTCAGGGTTTCTTCGACGTTCCGGTTGATAACGTATTTGGTAGCCCGATCCTGCTGGAAGACATGCTGCAGCTGAATCTGGATAACCCAATTGTGTTTTCTCCGGACATCGGCGGCGTTGTGCGTGCCCGCGCTATCGCTAAGCTGCTGAACGATACCGATATGGCAATCATCGACAAACGTCGTCCGCGTGCGAACGTTTCACAGGTGATGCATATCATCGGTGACGTTGCAGGTCGTGACTGCGTACTGGTCGATGATATGATCGACACTGGCGGTACGCTGTGTAAAGC
>NZ_JAGHKN010000137.1:0-387 GCF_023093475.1 Methylobacterium sp. 37f | reverse complement strand
CGTCACGCAGTTCCTCGATCTCCTGGAGAAGGCCATACAGCGCCTGGCGGGAGAAGCTGTCGCAATCGAAGGGAATCAGGCAGCGATCGGCAGCGATCAGCGCAGATACCGTGTAGAAATTCAGTGCCGGCGGGGTATCCAGGTAGATCCGGTCGTAGTCTTCGTCCAGTTCGTCCAGCAGTTTGCGCAGCTTGTTGATCTTGTGCTTCGACTCCAGCTTCGGCTGCAGGTCGGCCAGTTCGGGGCTGGAGGTGACGATGTGCAGGTTGTCGAACGGCGTCTCGTAGATCTCGACCCTGCCCTTCTTGCTGAAGGGCCCGGAAGACAAGGTCTGCTTGAAGAAGTCGGCGATCCCCACCGGCAGGTCCTCGCCGGTCAGTCCGGTCA
>NZ_JAGHKN010000136.1:0-391 GCF_023093475.1 Methylobacterium sp. 37f | reverse complement strand
ATGAAGGCCTGGCGCAGCCCGGCCTGCACGCGTTCCCACATCCAGGCCAGGGACTGCTCGCGCCGCTTGTGGGCCCAGGCGCCGCTGGCCATGCGCTGCTCGCGCTGGGTCTGGATCGCCGCCCAGAGCGGGGCGATGCCGTCGGCCTTCAGCGCACTGACCTGCAGCACGCGCTGCAGCGCGCTGGCGTGCTCGCCCGCCGGCGCCGTGCGGCCCGAGCCCAGCAGGCGCAAGGCCGAAGTGATCTGGGCCTGGGCTCGCGTGGCCGCCGCGGGGTCCAGATCGGCCTTGTTGATGACGATGAGGTCCGCCAGCTCCATGACGCCCTTCTTGATGGCCTGCAGATCATCGCCGGCATTGGGCAGCTGCAGCAGCACGTACAGGTCGGTCA
>NZ_JAGHKN010000135.1:0-395 GCF_023093475.1 Methylobacterium sp. 37f | reverse complement strand
TGGGAAACCTGCATTGACCTGAAGGTCGCCCGCCACCAGGCGCACTTCGTCGCTTCCAACCTCTATTCGCTGGCCCAGAGCCGCTTCCTGCCGGGGTTCCGCGCGGTCGGCATCCACCACGGCGGGCGCATGGTCGGCTTCGCCCTCTACGGCCCCGACGCCGACGACGGCCACTACTGGCTCTACCGCCTGATGATCGACCGCCGCTACCAGGGCAAGGGGCATGGCCGCGCCGCCCTGCAACGGATCATCGCCAGCGTGCGCCGGACGAGGCGGCGCAGCGATCGCCTGATGGTCGCCTACGCCGTCGACAACGACGTGGCCCGCCAGCTTTATCGGGACGCCGGCTTCGTCGAACAGGGCCTCGCGCCCTGGGGCGAGACGATGGCCTGCCT
>NZ_JAGHKN010000134.1:0-397 GCF_023093475.1 Methylobacterium sp. 37f | reverse complement strand
CCCACGCCGTGGTCCGCACCAGCGCCTCGCCGCTGACCAATCTGCACCTCGGCGGCAGCCGCGGCGACCTCGACGAGGCCCGTGCGGCCGTCGAGGCGGCCGGAGCCCGCTGGTCGGAGGTCCTCGACGTGTGCGAACGGGCCGCGGCCTGCTTCCCGAACACCCTGTGCGTGGGCGTCGACCTCCTGCCGGCGGTCGGCTGGCGGCGGTTCGCGGTCGGCGAGGTCAACGCCTTCGGCGACCTGCTGCCCCGGCTGACCGGCCTGCCGGGCAGCGGAGCGGAGGGCCGCGACACCTACGCGACCCAGGTGGCCGCGATCCTGCGCCACCCGTCCCTCGCGCGCCCGGCCGTCCCGCGTCCTGCCCGTACCGCCACCTCGGCTCCCACGGCCACCAC
>NZ_JAGHKN010000133.1:0-404 GCF_023093475.1 Methylobacterium sp. 37f | reverse complement strand
CATATTCATACTTAATCCCCCTTTATGTAAACCCTTTCAAAAATGCTATATAATGAAAAGAACCTATATAGTTCTTACTTGAGTAAAAGATAGCTTTACATATTGATATGCACTTAAAAGCATCCTCACATCATAATGATTTATACAAAAAGAATCTCCCTTATCAGAGATATACTTTAACTCACCTCTCTGATAAGGGGATTTCTCTTTCATAATTATAATGTCATTGTGATAAACGCTTCGCGTAAGCAAATTTTCCTTTTTTAAAAGTGAATGACGCTTTCTTCTCTTGCTGTTTTCACATAGTAAGACTACAAACTCGGGATCCAGTTTAAACGATGAAGTTACTTAGAATTTGTCCTCTCATGAAAAGCAATTTTCAGCAAGCCCCTTCACTTTTATAC
>NZ_JAGHKN010000132.1:0-411 GCF_023093475.1 Methylobacterium sp. 37f | reverse complement strand
GAGCGCCGCGGACTAGCGCTGGAGCTGCGGCAGCGGAACACGCGCGGTGACGCGCAACAGCCCCTTGCGTTCGGGCAGAGGTTTCTCCGGGTGTGCGTCATCGAAGAACACCACCACTCGGTGATCCTGATCGACATACCCGAAGCGAAAGCCCGGGACGCAGCTGGAACCCGAGAGAGCGTCGCTCGCCTCGCCGGGATTTGGGTACTTCGAGGAAGTGCAGCGGATGAGATTTTGTTCGCTCATGATGGGTCGGCTAGACGGGCAGTACTGCCGCCTCGCGTTGCAAGAATTGTTGGCCCGCCTCCCGGATCAACTCCGTCGTGATGCCCTGCATGTAGCTGGGAATCAGGAACGGAACGATCGAGGGATGCGAACTGAATTCGAAGAAGAAGACGGTGGAACAGCGGC
>NZ_JAGHKN010000131.1:0-422 GCF_023093475.1 Methylobacterium sp. 37f | reverse complement strand
GGCTGACGACGACGTTCGTTGCGGGCTTGCGCATGTCGGGGATGAGCGCGCCCATGGTGCTCGACGGGCCGATGACGCGAGACTGGTTCCTGGCCTATGTCGAGCAGGTGCTCGCCCCAACCCTCAGGCCCGGCGACACCGTCATCCTCGACAACCTCCCCGCCCACAAGGGCGCAGCAATCCAGGCCGCCGTCGAGGCCAGCGGCGCACGGCTTCGCTTCCTGCCGCCGTACTCGCCCGACTTCAATCCGATCGAGATGGCCTTCGCCAAGCTCAAGGCGCTGCTGCGCAAAGCGGCCGAGCGCACGGTCGATCGGCTCTGGACTGTCGTCGGCAATCTGCTCGACGCCTTCACCCCAACCGAGTGCGCAAACTACTTCGCTGCCGCCGGTTACGATCCGGAGTAGGTGGAAACCGCTCTA
>NZ_JAGHKN010000130.1:0-422 GCF_023093475.1 Methylobacterium sp. 37f | reverse complement strand
GGTCGCGCTTGCACAACCGGCTGCTGCGCAAGCCGTCGCCCGCACTGCTGACGTATCCCGTGGGCGCGGGCTACCTGCCGCTGCGCACCGCGCTGGCCGATTACCTGCGCACCGCGCGTGGCGTGCGCTGCGAGCCCGAGCAGATCATCATCACAGCCGGCATCCATCCTTCGCTCCAGCTCATCGCGCAGTTGCTGTGCGACGCCGGCGACAGCGCGTGGATCGAAGACCCGGGCTACTGGGGCGTGCGCAGCGTGCTCACCGCTGCGGGCGTGCGCACGGTGCCGCTGCCGGTGGACGACGAAGGCATGCGCTTCGACCTCCCCACGCGCGGGCGCCAGCGCAGCAAGCCGCCGAAGCTCATGGTGGTCTCGCCCTCGCACCAATATCCGCTCGGCTCGGTGATGAGCCTGGCGCGACGC
>NZ_JAGHKN010000129.1:0-428 GCF_023093475.1 Methylobacterium sp. 37f | reverse complement strand
AGGTAACAAATGTGCCATTCATGTCAGATGCGGCGTGAACGCCTTATCTGACCTACGTTCGACACCACCAGGCTTTACTTAATCCCATCCGCGCTCATGCGATCGCGAATATGCTGGGCGCGTTCGGCGGATGCAGGATGGTCGTCAAACATTGAGCTTTGGCGACCTTCTTCCAGTTTTGCCAGTTTTTCAAAGCTGGTGGCAAGACCTGCCGGGCTGATGCCGCGTTGGCGCAGAAGATCGTAAGAATAATCATCGGCTTCTGCTTCCTGGCGCTGGGAGAATTGCGAATTGACTAATTTCTCGCCCAGATTACCAAGTTGTGATTGAGATAAACTTCCGACAATCCCGCCCGCAGAGGCCGCAGCTACTCGCACGGCATTTGTACCAAGTGCCACCTGCATTCCTTTTTTCACATGGCCTAACGC
>NZ_JAGHKN010000012.1:0-141465 GCF_023093475.1 Methylobacterium sp. 37f | reverse complement strand
CGGTCGTGCCGGCTTCGACCTCCTGCAGCAGAGGGTGCTCCATGCGGCCTGATCAAGGCCCAGGAGCCGGCGTAACCTTACTCATCACCCCTCAATCGCCCATCAGCACCAGAAGTGCGGATGAACCATAATCTGATGCCGGATGCGGCATTGCGTCGGGGAGCTTGGCGTGAAAGTTCGCGAGCCAGAAATCGCGCGTTCCATCCAGCGCATCGGACGCGTGTCCGGCGATCGGCTCAAGAAAGCATGACCCAATCAGCAGGATTCTGTTGGCACTCACTCTGGTGACGGCGAGGTCACCGGGCGTCAGGTAATGCTCTCCCCCGTGGACGTCGCGCATCGCCCGAAATTGAGCCGCGGCCTTGTCCGAGTCGGCACCGTTCGGTTTTCGCCCCTCGTCTTTTCCGAACATAACGTAGTGCTGATAGGCGCCGGCCAAGTGTCCCGCCGCGATAGCAGTGGCAACGTCCGGATATTCGTTCGCGTACCAATCCGCGTCGAAATCAGCAGGAGGGGTCGACTTCCTACGCATGGATCATTCCGAATCGTTCAGGCGAAGAGACAACCATTCCGCTCGTCTTAAGGCGTGCGCGCAGCCTGCGATATTGCCTGGACGCAACAGGCCGTCTGAGCGGACGTGGCGCCTGCCAAAAGCCTTCCCGTGCGGGCGGCTCTCCAGGACTGCGTCAAGCACCTTCTTACAGGTCGCCCGTACCTCGTTCTGGATCAACGAAATCAGCCCGCAGAGCCGGCCCTCAAGCCGGGGGATGGCGTCTCCGATCAAGGATGGGCAAACGACCTCAACCTCAAAGGCCTTGCGCTCCTGGCCCTGCCGCTCCAGGCCGAGTTTCACGTTCACTAGGCCGGGTTGCAGCGGCGAGACCGCGGCTCTGGTCTCCGACGTGAACCGAGACATGAAGCAGCCCAACCCTTGAGACGCGCGACAACAGCTGCCGCAACCCAACGAACGGCGGTCAGGTCATCGTGGCACCGGAAAGAAGTGAAATGTCGATAACGAACCGCTTCCGGGAATGAAGGCCTGCCAGTGTTTGGTCGCGCGGAAGAGAATCGGCGCGACCGGTCGCGGTGTACGCTGGCGATTCAGACACGCTCCGAGTGCCCCAGGAGGATTTTGCACGGTCGAGGCCCCGGCCCCCGTGATAAACCGAACCAGGTCGTCACCGGACAGCGCCCCGTCAGGGATTTCGGGGAGGGCCGTTGCGAGCACTCGGACACGCAGTCGGGGACGGATGCCAACGTCACCCGCACGCTCGGCCTAGTGGCGCTGGAGTGCTCGCAGCCGGCGAGCATTCTCACCCGAAGTGCAGCGATGATCCTGCTCCGGGTCTCGAGCCAAGTTTAGGCCCATGTCATCGAGAAGGTTCCGCAGTTTCAGGTTGTTTGCGCTTACGGCGGTGAGGTCTCGAATGGCCTGGCCGACGACGCACTCGGCGATGGTCTTCGCGATCCGGGTGCGGTCCGACGAAGCACAACCGCATACGGAGCCGGGTCCTGAAGAAATTCCAGCGGGAGGCATCGGGCAAGCATCAGTTCGGCCCGCCAGGCGGCGGACCGCCGTTGCGGTGTAGAATTCGGCAGCAAGGATCGGGGTGCGGTCCGGGTCGGATCGGGTCTAAGGTCCGAGCGTCGGGGGGACGCCGCTTCGGGTCACTCGCGGAGAACGGAGCACGCATCGTCATGCAGCGGGTCAAAGCGGAGCCCACGCCGACGCTTCCCGAGGTCGAGGATGCGGCGCGATGGACGGCTCTGGCGACCCGCGATGCCCGGGCCGATGGCCGTTTCGTGTATGCGGTCCGCACCACCGGCGTGTATTGCCGCCCGAGCTGTGCCGCACGCCCGGCGAAACCCGGCAACGTCAGCTTTCACGCGACCTGCGCCGAGGCCGAAGCCGCGGGGTTCCGCCCCTGCCGGCGCTGCCGGCCCAATGAGGCGGCCTTGGCCGACCGGCAGATCGAGGCCGTCATCCGGGCCTGTCGGATGATCGAAGCGTCGGACGGCATCCCCTCCCTCGATGTGCTGGCGAAGGCGGCCGGAATGAGCGCGTTTCATTTTCACCGGGTGTTTCGCGCCAGCACCGGGATCACCCCGAAGGCGTACGCGGACGCGAAGCGCGTGGAGCGCCTGGCGCGAAGCCTGCCGCAGGCCGGTTCGGTCACCGAAGCCGTGTTCGAAGCTGGGTACAATGCGGCGAGCCGCTTCTATGCGCAGGACTCGCAGCGGCTCGGCATGAGCCCGTCGACCTACCGGAAGGGTGGGACCGGCATCGCGATCCGGTTTGCGGTGGGGCAATGTTCGCTCGGGACGATTCTGGTCGCGGCCACGGCCCGAGGAGTCTGTGCGATCCTCCTCGGGGACGATCCCGAAGCCCTGATGCGCGACCTGGAGGACCGGTTTCCCAAGGCCACGCTCTCGGCCGGCGACCCCGAGTTCGACGGTTGGGTGGCGCAGGTCGTGGGTTTCGTCGAGGCGCCCGGCCTCGGGCTGGAGTTGCCCCTCGATATCGGCGGCACCGCCTTTCAGCAACGGGTCTGGCAAGCCCTACGGGCGGTGCCGGTCGGTACCACGACAACCTATGCGGAGGTCGCCCGGGCCATTGGATCGCCCAAGGCAACGCGTGCGGTGGCACTGGCCTGCGGGTCCAACCGGCTGGCGGTTGCCATCCCGTGCCATCGCGTGGTGCGGTCGGATGGGTCGCTCTCCGGCTATCGCTGGGGCGTTGTCCGCAAACGCGATCTCCTGGACCGTGAGAGAAGCGCATGCGTAGGCGATCCCGGCGATTGTGACGACGCCGCGTCCTGAGGAGGCCACGGCCATCCATCTGCCGGCGTGATGCATGCGCCACACTCCGCCGCATGCGCTGTCGCCACAACCGGATCAGGGGGTTACAAGACACCTCCATACTTTAGGATGTGCCTGCGGGCCGAACACCCGTTCGAGTCCTGGCCGCGACAGCCCGCGTTTCCCCGCCGACCCACACGACGCGGCGTCACCCGCGGGCCCTTCGTGGTCGAGACACAACATGGCCGCTCTCTCCCCTGCCTACCGGTGCCCGGCGATGCCGCCCGGTGCCATCGGGAGAGCCGCATGGCTCGCGGTGCTGACAGCGGCGCTGACCCTGATCTTGCAGCCGGTCGTCGTCCTGGCCGAAGCGGCGGCCGGCGGTATCGTCCTGGAGGAACTCGCGGTCGCGGGTGAGTCCCGTAACGCCGTGCCGTTCGGCGTGTCGGCTCCGCCCGGGTCAGCGCCGGGCGTGATCGAGCAACCGGCGGGCGCGGCCGCGACCCGCATCGCGGGGCCCGGCACCATCGCCGAACGTGCGGCGACCAGCATGGGATCGGTGCTCCTCGACAGCCCGGGCGTCAGCGTGCGCCAGGGCAATGGCGGCCGCGACGTCATCATCTCCATCCGGGGCAACAATGCCCGGTCCACCGGCGTCATCCGCAACATGGTCGTGCTGGAGGACGGATTCGTTCTGACCCAGCCGGATGGCGCCTCGCGCTTCGACCTCCTGGACCCGCGCGCCTACGGACGCATCGACGTGTTCCGGGGGCCGCAATCGGCCCTGTTCGGCAACTACGCCACCGGCGGCGCACTGGCCTTCCGCACCCGGACCGGGCGGGAGATCGACGGTTATGAGATCGGCACCGATGCGGGCAGCTTCGGCTCCCTGAGCAACGCCTTCACTGTTGGCGGCGTCAGCGGGCCCATCGAGATCAGCCTTTTCGCCAGCAATGTGCGGGCGGATGGCTATCAGGACCACAGCGCCTATGACACGCAGACCATCAATGTGCTGGCGAGCTACACCCCAACCCCGGACAACCGCTTCACGCTAAAGGTGATCAACAATCAGCTCAGAACGGAGCTGCCCGCCCGCTCCTCCCTCGACCAGTACCGGCTCAACCCCTATCAGCGCGGCTGCGCCGTCGCTGCGACGGCGGCGCTAGGCTGCACGCTCACGAACCTGCTGCGCAACGGGGCCTTCGGCGCCACCGTGCCGGTCACCGCCCGCGAGGGCGCGTTCGGGCGCAACGATCGACGCACGGTCGTGGCTCTGCGCTGGGAGCACGATTTCGAGGGTCAAACCACCTGGCGGACTCAGCTTGGCTTCGACGAGCGCAACTTCGATCAGCCGTTCTACACCTCGACCTTTCGCGGGTCCTATCCGTCCCTGACCTTCCTCACCGACCTGACGAGCCGTTACGATCTGATGGGTCGACCGGCGATCGCTTACATCGCCCTCAACACCGAGATTCTCGTCAACCATCTCACCACCTTCAACCGCACCCTGGGTCAGGGTCCCGCGCTGGGAGCGCAGATCGGCGATCTCCGCGGCAACCAGAGCAATCTCGGCGGCCGCGCCCGCACGGAGGTGGCCCTGTCCGAGTCCTGGATCGGCATTCTCGGGTTCAGTGCGACGAACACCACCATCACCGGGCGGAACGTCGCCTACAGTTACGGTGCGGCCGGCCGCACGGCGGCGGTGATCGACGCCTCGCGGAGTTTCCTCAACATCGCACCGGAGCTTGCTCTGGTTTTCCGAGCGGGGGAGCCCTGGAGTATCCGCGCCCGGGTCGCTTCGGGCTACGCGACGCCGACGGGCAGCAATCTCTTCGTCACGAGCGCCGGCCTCCCTGGCAACAACACCCAACTCCAGGCACAGGAGAACCTCGGCTTCGATCTCGGGGCCGACTGGATGCCGGCGGCATCCCTGCGCGTCAGCCTCACGGGCTTCTACGAGTTCTTCCGCAACGAACTCCTGTCGCAAGCTCCGGGCGGCGGACGGTTGAGCTCCTTCGTCAATGCACCGGCCTCCGAACATCGCGGGCTCGAACTCGGCGGCGAATGGGCCTTCGCCCCCGGTTGGCGCGGAACGCTGGCCTATACCTTCGACAACCAGATCTACACGCGCTTCTCCGAGTCGGTGAGCGCGGGAGCGTTCGTGGCCCGCCTCGATCGGGCCGGAAAGTCCATTCCCGGAGTTCCGCAGCACAGATCCTGGCCCGGGTGGGGTACGAGCAGGTCGGCGGCCTCTTCAACGGGGTCGGGGCCTTTCTCGAAACCGTGGTGCAGGACGGCGTCTTCATCGACAATGGAAACCAACTCCGGGTGCCGGGCTACGCCCTCCTCAACGCCAATCTTCACTACGCGACGGACTTGGCGGGCGGCTACGCCAAGCGCCTCAGCCTCTATCTCGAGGTTCGCAATCTGCTCGACAGAACCTATGTCGCGTCGGCCCAGAACCTTGCCAGCTCGCTCAATCGCGTCACAGGTTTGGAGAGCGGCGCGGATGTTCTCTCGGCCACCACGGGCTCGATCTTCGCCGGAGCGCCGCGCAACGTCGTTGGCGGGATGAAATTGTCGTTCTGACGGTCCGGATCTGTGGATCCTAGCATCGACAGGAATGCTCATTACTGAGGCATATGCTGCGCTGATCCGGCCGGATTGCGCTTCGATTCCGAAACTTTGAGCCGGATCGGAGCCGTACAGGCGCCGTACCGACGGGGTTGCCTTCTGCCTGAGCAACCCATCGCGACGTCTGAATGAGCAAGTGCCGAAGACGGCGTCACGCTCGATCGTCCTCATGACTCGACGGACGTCAGACGGGTTGGCCGGCGGTTTGCATTCACGGCTTCGTCAGCCGCTGGCTCCCCCAGGAAACCTCCCGTCGCATGTTTGCTCCAGTCTCTCGTTGGTCGAAGTCCCGCCTCCTCGCAGCGGCCCTGCTGTCCGGCGCGATGATGCCGGCCGCCCTGGCCCAGGGCGTCCTCAAGATCGGCATGACCGCCTCCGATATCCCGTTGACGACCGGTCAGGCCGACAATGGCGGCGAGGGCATGCGGTTCATGGGCTACACCGTCTATGACGGGCTGATCAATTGGGACCTCTCCTCCGCAACGAAGCCGTCGGTGCTGGTGCCGGGCCTCGCCACCAGCTGGACCGTCGATCCCGCCGACAACACCAAGTGGACGTTCAAGCTGCGCGAGGGCGTGACCTTTCATGACGGCTCGCCCTTCACGGCCGAGTCGGTGGTCTGGAACCTCGACAAGCTCTTGAAGACCGACGCGCCGCAATTCGATCCGCGCCAGTCGGCCCAGGGACGCTCGCGCATCCCGGCCGTCGCCAGCTACCGCGCCATCGATCCGACCACCCTCGAGGTCATCACCAAGAACCCGGACGCGACGCTGCCCTACCAGATCGCCTGGATCATGATCTCGTCGCCGGCCCAATGGGACAAGCTCGGCAAGAGCTGGGACGCGTTCGCCAAGACCCCCTCGGGTACGGGTCCGTGGAAGCTGACTCTGTTCGCCCCACGCGAACGCGCCGAAATGGCGCCGAACAAGGAGTACTGGGACAAGGCACGGGTGCCGAAGCTCGATAAGCTGGTGCTGGTGCCGCTGCCCGAGGCCAATGCCCGCGTCGCCGCCCTCCGGTCCGGTCAGGTCGACTGGATCGAGGCGCCCCCGCCGGACGCCGTCGCATCGCTCAAAGCTGCCGGTTTCGGCATCGTGACCAACGCCTACCCGCACAACTGGACCTGGCACCTCTCACGCGTCGAGGGCTCGCCCTGGAACGACATCCGCGTCCGCAAGGCGGCCAACCTCGCCATCGACCGGGAAGGCATGAAGGAGTTGCTCAACGGTCTGATGATCCCGGCGCAAGGCTTCATGCCACCGGGCTCGGCCTGGTTCGGCAAGCCCACCTTCAAGCCGACCTACGATCCGGAGGCCGCCAAGAAGCTGCTGGCCGAGGCCGGCTACGGCCCCAACAAACCCATCGTCACCAAGATCCTGATCGCGCCCTCGGGCTCCGGCCAGATGCAGCCTCTGCCGATGAACGAGTTCATCCAGCAGAACCTCGCGGATGTCGGCATCAAGGTCGAATTCGAAGTGGTCGAGTGGAACACGCTGATCAACCTGTGGCGCGCCGGCGCGAAGTCCGACATGTCGCGCAAGGCGACGGGCATCAACTTCTCCTACTTCATCCAGGACCCCTTCACCGGTTTCATCCGGCACCTGCAATGTAACCTGGCGGCGCCGAACGGTACCAACTGGGGCTATTACTGCGACCCTGAGATGGACAAGCTGTTCGATCAGGTCCGCACCACCTTCGATCCGGCCGAACAGACCAAGGTCCTGGAGAAGGTCCACGAGAAGTACGTCAACGAAGCTCTGTTCCTGATGGTGGCCCACGACACCAACCCGCGCGCCATGAGTCCCAAGGTGAAGGGCTTCGTGCAGGCGCAGAACTGGTTCCAGGACTTCTCGCCGATCTCAATGGGCAAGTGATGCGACGAGTCATGGGCTGAACACGCCTCCCTCCCCCTTGCGGGGAGGGCTTGAGGGTGGGGGTGGTTGGGTGACCCTCACGGTGCGAAGGCCGGCGGAGCCACCTCCACCTCCAACTCCTCCCCACAGGGGGAGGAGGGCCGCGTAACCCGAGAGGAAATTCGGATGCGCTCATGCTGAAATTCATTGTCCAGCGCCTGCTCACCGTCACGCCCGTGGCACTCGGTGTGAGCGTCGTCTGCTTCATGCTGGTTCACCTCGCCCCCGGCGACCCCTTGAGCGCCGTGCTCCCGGTGGACGCCACGCAGGAGACCATCGACGCCATGCGGGCCGCCTACGGCTACGACAAGCCGTTGCCGGTGCAGTACGTGATCTGGCTCTGGCACGTGCTCCAGGGCGACCTCGGCACCTCCATCGCCACCGGCCGTCCCGTGGTGCAGGAAGTCGGCCGGGCGGTAGTCAACAGCCTGATTCTGGCCTCCGTGGCGACGCTGATCGGCTTCACCTTCGGCTGCCTGTTCGGCTTCGTCGCCGGCTATTTCCGCAATTCGATCCTGGACCGGCTCGCCTCGGCGGTCTCGGTCTTCGGGGTAAGCGTGCCGCATTACTGGCTCGGCATGGTGCTGGTGATCGTGTTCTCGGCCCAGCTCGGATGGCTGCCGCCGACCGGCGCCGGCCCGGATGGCTCGGGTAACTGGCGACCCGATTTCGACCATCTGCGCTACATCATCCTGCCGGCCCTCACGATGTCGGTGATCCCCATGGGTGTCATCGCCCGCACGATCCGCGCCCTGGTCGGCGACATCCTCGCCCAGGACTTCGTCGGCGCGCTCCGGGCCAAGGGCATGAGCGAGTTCGGCGTGTTCAAGCACGTGGTGAAGAACGCCGCGCCGACGGCGCTCGCCATCATGGGCTTGCAGCTCGGCTACCTCCTCGGCGGCTCGATCCTGATCGAGACGGTGTTCGCCTGGCCCGGCACCGGCTTCCTCCTGAATGCCGCGATCTTCCAGCGCGACCTGCCGTTGCTTCAGGGCTCGATCCTCGTCCTGGCGATGTTCTTCGTCGCCCTCAACCTCATCGTCGACGTCGTGCAGACGGCGCTCGACCCGCGCATCGAGAGGGGCTGATGGCACTCGCGACACAGGCCGCAGCGCCGGTCCTCGACATTGCCGGCGGAGCCGCCCCGGCCCCGGCCGCGGCGGACGCCTTCGTGCCCTCGCGGGGGTTCTGGGGACAGGTCGGCCACAAGCTCCTGCGCGATCCCGTGGCGATGGTGGCCGCCTGCATCATCCTGGCGATCATCGCCATCGCGGTGCTCTCGCCCTGGATCACCCCGATGGACCCGTATCGCGGCTCGATGCTGCGGCGGCTGAAGCCGATCGGTGATGCGACCTACATCCTCGGCTCCGACGAACTCGGCCGCGACATGCTGAGTCGCCTGATGCTAGGCGGCCGCCTGTCGCTGTTCATCGGTGTGACGCCGGTCATCCTGGCGTTCATCATCGGGTCCGCCATCGGGATCCTGGCTGGCTATGTCGGCGGCTGGGTCAACACCGTCCTGATGCGCACGGTGGACGTGTTCTTCGCGTTTCCCTCCGTGCTGCTCGCCATCGCGCTGTCGGGGGCGCTGGGGGCCGGCATCTTCAACTCGATCGTATCGCTGACCTGCGTGTTCGTCCCCCAGATCGCCCGGGTGGCCGAGAGCGTGACGACTCAGATCCGCGCCCGGGACTACGTCGACGCGGCCCGGCTGTCGGGCGCCTCGACCCTGACGATCCTGCGCGTGCAGGTCCTCGGCAACGTGCTCGGGCCGATCTTCGTCTACGCCACCAGCTTGATCAGCGTATCGATGATCCTGGCCTCGGGCCTGTCCTTCCTGGGCCTCGGGGTGAAGCCGCCAGAACCCGAATGGGGCCTGATGCTCAACACCCTGCGCACGGCGATCTACGTGAATCCGATGGTCGCGGCCCTGCCGGGACTGGCCATCTTCATCGTCTCGATCTCGTTCAACCTGTTCTCCGACGGATTGCGGTCCGCCATGGAGGTGAAGGCATGAACATGCCCATCGGCAGCCCCACCGTTCCGCTCGCCCGCGACCGGGGGGGGCCGGCTCAGCCGCTTCTCACGGTCGACGGCCTCGTGAAGCATTTTCCGGTCAAGAAGGGCTTTGGCGGCGCCAAGGCCGTGGTACGCGCTGTCGACGGCGTCGATTTCGAGATCCTGAAGGGGGAAACCCTCGGGGTGGTCGGCGAATCCGGCTGCGGAAAATCGACCACCGCCCGGCTGATCATGGGCCTGATCGCACACGATCAGGGAAACCTGCTGTTCGACGGCGAGCGCATCGGCAGCCGTGCGCTTCCGCTGCGCGACTTCCGCGCTCAGGCCCAGATGGTCTTCCAGGACAGCTACTCCTCCCTCAACCCGCGCATGACCGTCGAGGGCTCGATCGCCTTCGGGCCGCGGGTGCACGGGGTGCCGAAGCGGCGGGCCATCGAGCGCGCCCGCAGCCTGCTCGCTCGGGTCGGGTTGGAGCCGGCGCGCTTTGCCGCGCGCTATCCGCACGAACTCTCCGGCGGCCAGCGCCAGAGGGTGAACATCGCCCGCGCGCTCGCTCTCGAGCCGCGTCTCGTGGTCCTCGATGAGGCCGTGTCCGCCCTCGACAAGTCGGTGGAGGCACAGGTGCTGAACCTGCTGATGGACCTGAAGCAGGAGTTCAACCTCACCTACCTGTTCATCAGTCACGACCTCAATGTCGTGCGTTTCATCTGCGACCGGGTGGCGGTGATGTATCTCGGCCAGGTGGTGGAGATCGGGCCGGCGGACACGGTGCTGGCGGCCCCCGCCCACCCCTACACGGCGGCCCTCCTGTCCTCGATGCCCTCGATGGACCCGGATGCGCGCACGCAAGTGGCGCCGCTCGCCGGCGACCCGCCGAACCCGATCGACCCGCCCGCCGGGTGCCGCTTCCATCCGCGCTGCGCGCTGGTGGAGCCCGTCTGTCGCGGCACGGTTCCGCCGTTGGACGCCCTCGATTCCATCCATCGGGTCGCCTGCCTCGCTCGCCAGCCGGATTCGGGGCATTCCCTGGCACAAGCCCGGAGGGTCGCCGCATGAGCGCATCCGAACCCGCGGTCGCGATCCGGGGTCTGACGGTCGTATTCGGCGGCGTGGTCGAGGCCGTCGACGGCGTGGACCTCACTCTGGAGCGCGGCCAAGCTGTAGCGCTGATCGGTGAATCCGGCTCCGGCAAGAGCGTGACCCTGCGGGCGATCATGCGCCTGAACCCGGAGCGCAGGACCAGGATCGGCGGCGAGATCCGGGTCGGTGGCGCGGACGTCATGGCGATGTCGCCCAAGGCCCTGCGGGCGCTCCGCGGCCGCGCTGTGGCGATGATCTTCCAGGAACCGCTGCTGGCCCTCGACCCGGTCTATACCGTCGGCCAGCAGATCACCGAGGCGATCCGCCAGCACGAGCGGATCAGCGCAGGGGCGGCACGCCAGCATGCCTTGCAACTGTTCGAGCGGGTGCGCATTCCGAGCCCGGAGCGGCGCCTCGACGCCTATCCGCACGAGATGTCGGGGGGCATGCGCCAGCGCGCGATGATCGCCCTGGCGCTCGCCTGCCGACCCCAGGTCCTGCTCGCCGACGAACCGACCACGGCGCTGGACGCCACGGTGCAGATCCAGATTCTGCTGCTGCTCCGCGAGTTGCAGGCCGAACTCGGCCTCTCAACGATCTTCGTCACGCACGATCTCGGCGCCGCCGTGGAGGTCGCCGACCGGATTGCCGTCATGTATGCCGGCCGCATCGTCGAGGAAGGCTCCGCCCGTGACGTGGTGCTGAATCCACACCATCCTTATACGATCGGCCTCCTGCGCAGCCGCGCCGACGGAGCGCTCGCCAAGGGCACGCGCCTCAAGACGATTCCGGGCAGCCCTCCCGATCTGGCCAATCGCCCGCCGGGCTGCCCCTTCGCGCCGCGCTGCTTTCTTGCGGAGGAACGCTGCCGGATCGAGGCGCCTGCTTACGTGGACGTGGAGCCCAGCCACCGCGCCGCCTGCTGGCGCACGGATGTGGCGCACGCGGCCTTCCAGGCGGACAAAGCACCGGTACTGGAAGGGGTTTCGTAACGCGAACTTGAGGTCACAGACCTGCCGTCTCCGGGCAGGCGGCGTTTGCAGGCAGAGAGAGAGCTTCGTGCCAATGCGACAGTGAAACATGGCGCATCGTCATTCCGCGGCGCCGCAGGCGAGCCCGGAATCCAGAGCAGCCGACGGTGTAAAATCTTGCACGACCTGCGTTTTTGGATCCCGGGCTCCGCTCCGCGGGTCCGGGATGACGTGGTGCTACGCGTGAGTTTCGACAGGCAAATCGGTCGATGCGATCGCTGATCCCGCGTGAGGAACGCCGCGGCGAATGTCGGTCTGCGAGGGCGATGCGCCCCGGGCCTCCGACGTCACCCCAGCCGCAAGCCAGCCCTCGCCTTGCGCCGCTGGAGGTATAGGCTTGTCCCCAGCGCCAGACCGATCACTGCCAGCGACATGCCGGTGGTAAGGGTGCCGAGCGCATAGATCTCCGGCGTGGTCACGGTGGTGGTGAGGCCCTGCAGTTCCAGCGGCAGAGTATTGCGGCCGCCGATGGCTTGGCTGGTGCGGGCGAGTTCATCGAAGGACAGGGTAAAGCCGAACAGGGCGACGCCGACCAGGGACGGCCCCAGGATCGGCACCACCACGTGGCGCAGGGTCTGGGAACCGGTGGCGCCAAGATCACGGGCGGCCTCTTCGTAGGCCGGATCGAACCGGTTGAAGACCGCAAACATGATCAGGAGACCGAAGGGCAGCGTCCAAGTCAGGTGCGCGCCCAGCGCCGAGGTGTAGAGCCCCATCAGGGTGCCGTGCTCCTGCAGCCAGCCCCAGCCGGTCACGGCCGCGGCCCAGTTGACGGCGTCGTCGAGGAGACGGAATTCCAGGCCGATGCCGAGGGAGACCACGATGGACGGCACGATCAGGCTCGCCACGGCAATCGTGAACAGCATGCCCTCACCCCGGAAGCGCTTGCGGAAGGCGAGGCCGGCGTAGAACGCGATCACGACGGTCAGTCCCATCACCACGAGGCCGAGGCGGAGCGAGCGCCACAGCGCCCCCCAGATGTCGACGATGCCGAGGCCCGCCCAGAGCTTTCCGAACCAGTGCGTCGAGACGCCGTTCATTGGAAAGGTCAGGCCACCCTGCGGTCCCTGAAAGCTGAGGACGAGGATGGTCAGCGTCGGCCCGTACAGAAAGGCGACGAACAGGGCGAAGAACGCCGCTAACGCGTAGAAGGCCGGGGAGCGGGGCCGGTCGCTCAACTCAGAGTTCCTTCCGGAGGTCGATCAGGCGGGTCATCGCCACGATCATCAGCATCACGGCGCCGAGCAGCACCACGGCATTGGCAGCCGCCGCCGGCAGCTGCAGCGCGGACATCTGGACCTGGATGACCTTGCCGACCGAGGCGATCTGCTGGCCGCCCATGACGCCGACGGTGACGAAATCGCCCATCACCAAGGTGATCACGAAGATCGACCCGATGGCGATGCCGGGTTTGGCGAGCGGCACTACCACGTTCCAGAGAGTCTGCCATCCGGTGGCCCCGGAATCATAGGCCGCCTCGATCAGCGAGCGGTCGATGCGCGCCATGCTGTTGAAGATCGGCACGATCATGAAGACCGTGTTCAGGTGGACGAAGGCGAGCACCACCGAAAAGTCGGAATACAGCAGGCTCTCGATCGGGGCCCGGATCAGGCCCAGTCCCATCAGCGTGTCGTTGACGAGGCCGTTGCGGCCGAGCAGTGGAATCCAGGAGATCATCCGGATCACGTTCGAGGTCCAGAACGGAATGGTGCAGACGAGGAACAGCGCCATCTGCATCGTCTTCGAGCGGACGTGGAAGGCGACGAAATACGCCACCGTAAAGCCGATCACGAGGGTGCAAGCCCAGGTCAGGGCGCAGAACTTCAGGGTCGACAGGTAGGTTCGAACGGTGGTGCAGGCATCGGCCGTGTTGAGGCAGCCCTCGAACACGTCGATGTAGTTCTGCACCGTGAAGGCCGGGATGATCTCGTATTCGTTGTACGACCAGAAGCTGACGATCAAGGTCAGCGCCAGCGGCACCACGAAAAACACCAGAAACACCAGCGCCATCGGGGCGGCCTGAAGATAAGCCAGCACCCGGCGCCGACGCGTCTTGGCCGTGAGGCTTGTGGTCGATGCCGATGCGGTCGCGGTGTTCGCGATGGCGGGGAGGGCGATGTCGGTCATGGCTCAACCCTCGTGAGACACTGATCCCTTCCTCCTATGCGGGGGAGGGTGCCTACGGAGCAGGCGGGAGAGGGCAACGTCACACGCTCCGCTCACGCGGCGATGAACTCGTTCCACTTGCGGACCATGTAGGTGTTCTCGTCCATGACGGCGTTCCAGCAGGCGACCGAGCCCATACGGGTCTCGAAGGAGCCGCCGTCGCGGGTCGCGCCGGCCTTCTCCAGCACGCTGCCATCCGGCCCCTTGATGTCCTTCTCGGCGGGCTTCCCCTCCATCCAGTAGGCCCACTCGTAGGGTTCCATGTTCGCCTTGGCGGTCTCCAGCACCGCCGAGTAATAGCCCTGGCGGTTGAGGTAGGCGCCGGCCCAGCCGGACAGGAACCAGTTGATGAAGTCGTAGGCGGCGTCGAGCTTGCGGCCGGTCAGAGTCTTGGGCAGGCCGAAACCCGTGGCCCAGGCGCGGTAGCCTTCCTTGAGGGGCTGGTAGGTGCAGGCCACGCCCTGGGAGCGCACCTTGGTGACGGCGGGCGACCACATCGACTGGATCACCGTCTCGCCCGACGCCATCAGGTTCACGGATTCGTTGAAGTCCTGCCAGAAAGCGCGAAACTGACCGGCGCGCTTGGCCTCGATCAGCACCTTGATGGTGCGATCGATCTCGGCCTTCGTCATGTTGCCCTTGTCGGGATAGGTGTAATCGCCGGTCGCCTCGATCACCATGGCGGCGTCCATGATGCCGATGGACGGGATGTTGAGGATCGAGGCCTTGCCCTTGAACTCGGGGTTCAGAAGTTCCTTCCAGCTCGAGATCGGGCGCTTGATCAGGTCGGGTCGGATGCCCAGCGTGTCGGCGTTGTAGGTGGTCGGGATCAGCGTGATCCACTCGGTGGCCGAACCGGCGAAATTCTTCGAATTTTGTCCCTCGAGGTAGAATACCTTCTTGGGCGCCGTACCCTGGTCGCCGATCTTTTTGCCTGCGACTTCTCCCTTGGTGAAGACGGGCGTGATGTTGTCGGCCTGCTTGATCCGGCGAGCATCCATGCCCTGGATGTTGCCCGACGGGATCAGCTTCTTCAGGCTGAAGAATTCGGTATCCAACAGGTCGAAGGAGTTCGGCTGCGTCACCACGCGCTTCGTCACCTCGTCGGTGACGACGGGGATATACTCGATGGTGATCCCGAGATCCTCCTTCACCTTCCGGGCGATGTCGCCGGACTGGTTCACGGCGGTGCCGAGGTAGCGCAGGGTCACCGGCTCGGCGGCGATCACGTTGGGAAAGCCCGTGATCGGACCGGCACCGAGTGCCAGTCCGGTGGCACCCGCACCCTGGAGGAGGGTGCGGCGGCTCAGCTTGATCGTGGTCGTCATGCAGGGTCCTCTACGGAACGGAGATCGGGTCAGGCACCCAACCGGTGGGCGGCATCGGCATCCCAGCCGAGCGGCACGGTCTGGCCGAGGGCGAGGGGGTGCCCAGCATAGGCCGCATCGTCGATGACGGCCGTGAGCGGCGTGGCGCCGGTCCCCCCGAGCCCGTCCGCCTCGAAGCCCACATGCACGCTGGTGCCCTGATACTCGACCGAGACGACGCGGGCCGGCACAGCCTCCGGACCGGCCTCCGGACCGAGGCGCATCCGGTCGGCGCGCACGGCGACCTCGGTCGCATCGGGCAGGCGGATGATGTTGTGGCCGCCGATGAAGCGGGCGACGAAGGCGGTGGCGGGGCGCTCGAACACGTCGCGCGGGGCCGCCGCCTGCTCGATGCGCCCGCCATTCATCACAACCACGATGTCGGAGAGGGCCATCGCCTCCTCCTGGCTGTGGGTGACGTGGATGAAGGTGATCCCGAGTTCGGCCTGTAGCCGCTTGAGCTCGGTCCGCATCCGCACGCGCAGGAACGGATCGAGGGCCGACAGGGGTTCGTCGAGGAGCAGAACCTTGGGTCCGGTGACCAGCGCGCGGGCGAGGGCCACGCGCTGCTGCTGGCCACCGGAGAGCTGGGCCGGCAGACGTTCGGCCAGATGCGCCATCTGCACGAGGTCCAGCATCGCCAGCGCCTTGGCGCGGCGCTCGGCCTTGGCGACGCCCCGCATCTTCAGGCTGAAGGCGACGTTGTCGCGGCAATTGAGGTGGGGGAACAGGGCGTAGCTCTGGAACATCATCGCTGTGCCCCGCTCGGCCGGCGTGGCATCGCCGACGGCGCGCGGACCGATGACCACGTCGCCGCCGGACACGGTCTCGTGGCCGCCGATCATCCGCAGGGTCGTGGTCTTGCCACAGCCGGAGGGGCCGAGCAGGCAGCAATAGGCGCCCGAACGGACCTTCAGTTCTATGCCATCCACCGCAACGGTGTTGCCGTAGCGCTTGGTCAGGCAGATCAGCTCGACGTCCATGTTGGCCTCCCGATGCGTGTCCAGCAAGCCGCGGGCCAGACGCTATCTGATTCGCCCCGGATGTCGCGGCGTTCGATCAGGACAACGGCGCGGATTGAACAGCCCGGTCGATCACCCGGCCTCGCCCGAAAGCGCCGGTGATCCGCCCATCCTCGGCGATGATCTCGCCGCGCGCGATGGTCATCACTGGCCAGCCCGTCACCGCGAAGCCCTCCCAGGGCGTGTAATCCGAACCATGGTGGAGGTTGGCCTGCCGGATCGTCTCGCGGCGGTTCGGGTCCCACAGCGTCAGGTCGGCATCGAACCCGACGCCGATCGAGCCTTTGCGCGGGTAGAGACCGTACAGCTTGGCGTGGTTCGTGGCGGTCAGTTCCACGAAGCGGTTGAGGGAGATGCGGCCGGCCGAGACCCCCTCCGAAAACAGGATGGGCAAGCGGGTTTCGATACCCGGGATGCCGTTCGGCACGTAGCGGAAGGAGGTCCGGCCCTTCGCGGTCAACTTGCCGGCCGGATCGTCGTAGCGGAACGGGCAATGGTCGGACGAGACCACGTCGAACAGGCCGGACTGGATGCCGCGCCAGATCGCCGCCTGGTTGGAGGCCTCGCGCGGGGGCGGCGAGCACACGTATTTTGCCCCCTCCATCGGGTCGTCGGAGTCGAGACCCTTCATGTGGTCGGCCGTCAGCGTCAGGTACTGCGGGCAGGTCTCGGCGTGGACCTTCAGGCCGCGCCCCCGGGCCCAGGCAATCTGCTCCATCGCCTGCTCACCCGAGACGTGGACGATGACGATCGGCAGGTCGACAAGTTCGGCATGGGCGATCGCTCGATGCGCCGCCTCGCGCTCGACCAGTTGCGGCCGGGACAAGGCATGGCCGAAGGGGCGGGTCTCACCGGCCTTCTCGAGCCGCTCGGTCATGTACCGGATGGCGTCGTAGCCCTCCGCGTGGACCATGACGCGCGCGCCCTCGCGACGGGCGAGGTCGAAGACGTCGAGGATCTGGCGGTCGTTCAGGACGAGGTCGTCATAGGTCATGAAGACCTTGAAAGACGTGTAGCCCTCGGCGATCAGGGCTGGCAGCTCCTGCCCCAGCACCGCGGGGGTCGGGTCCGAGACGATGAGGTGAATGGCCACGTCGATATGACACTGCCCTTCCGCCAGCGCCCGGTAGGCGTGCGTCGCCTCCCGCAGCGATGCACCGCGCGGCTGAAGCGCGAACGGCATCACGCAGGTGTTGCCGCCGGCCGCCGCCGCCCGGGTCGCCGAGGCGAAATCGTCCGCCATGACGATACCGGGGCCGGATGCCTGCGCGATGTGGACGTGGCTGTCGATGCCGCCGGGCAAGACGAGGAGGCCGGAGGCGTCGAGGGCGCGGGCCGCATCGGTGATGCGCTCGGCCACCGCCGCGATGCGCCCATCGCGGATCCCGAGATCCGCGCGAAACGTGTCGCTGGCGGTGACCAGGGTGCCGCCCCGGATGGCGAGGTCGAACGCGGGCATGTCTCAGGTCCTCACGCGGGCGATGACCGCCACCGGCCCGCCGCCATCCGGGCCCTGGTGCTCGGCGCCACCCGAGACGAAGAGGTCGGTCCGCCCGATCGCAGCGGCGGCGACCCCACCCACGAGGGCGCGGGCGTGCCGCGTGGCGTTGATGTCGCTGTCGTCGTTCATGATGTGGCGCCGCCCGCGGATCAGCCCGTCCCGTGAGGGTTCGGCCTTCGCCAACAGGGCGACGACGCGCTCGGAATCCTCGGAACTCAGTTGGCCCGCAGCGCCGAACCCGAGATCCGCCAGCACGCCGAGGATCGCAGAGACATCGATGCCGTCGCGCATGACCCGGTGGGCGATGGCGTAAGGGCCGGCCCAACCCAAGGCGTTGCCGAGGACGATGATCTCGTTGCGCATCAGCTCGATGCCGGCCGAGGCGCTGGCACGGCCTGAAAATAGGTCCGGCCGCACGCCGATGACCGCGTCCGACAGATGTTCGGCCGCCACCTCGCCGAGGGCGAGCGCGATGCCGAGCGCCGAGGCGCCGCGCGACAGCCCCATCGACGCATAGGTGTCGTGGGTGGCGACGTCATGGCCGCGCGCCGCGGCGGCCTGAATGCGCGCACTGGTGAGGAGCGGGCATTTAACCTGGACGAAATGGACGTCGTCGGGACCGTGGATCCCGGCCCGGGCCATGGCCAGAGCGACAGCATCGGCCGTCGCCCGCACTTGCGCCATGCGGCCGATCTCCTCGGGCCGAAAATCGGCGGTGAAGGCGGTACCGACGGCGAGCGCCGTCGCACCGGGGATCGGGGCATCGCCGCGACGGCCGAGAACCAGCAGGTGAGGGGACAGGCCGCCCTCCGTCCCACCCGACATCACCAGGGCGATACGCGCGCCGACATCGTCCGGCGAGCAGCCGATGGCGCCGGCCAGAGCGGCTTCCAGCGCCATCACGGCGAGCTGGCGGGTGAAATCGTTGACGCAGCCGTTGCCCTCGGTCTTGCCGAAGATCGCAACGATCTCCGACGCCGCGAGGGCTCCGGACGCGATGAGGTCCATCACGCCCGAGACATCGGCGGGATGCCGCGTCGGCACGCGGAAGACGAGACATTCGGGCATGGGACGATCGGATGAGAGCGGGAACGGACCCATAGGCTAGGCCGACCGAACGACCCACGCGAGTGCTGGTTTGCGCACGCCGCGCTCCCGAACCGGCAACGGTGATCGGGGCCGGAACGGTATGGCTCTTGCCGATACGGCGGAGCCGGGTGCGATCGGCGCTCGATGCAAAGCGGGGCGACGCGCTGGGGCTGGGGGCATCGGTCGTGCACGTTTTGTGGCTTTCGAGGCGGCACTGATGGCGCCGGTTTGTCCGATCTGACCATGCGGGCGGCAATCCATCCTTTGCTTCGTCCGAATGACCGATCTGTGGGATTTGTTGGCATTGGTCTTGCCATGTCGGATTTCGAGGGGTCCCGACGCCGCCCGGCGGACGAGACCTCCCGGCCGCAATGCCATGGAGCGCGTACGCATGACCCATTCGACGATCAGCCGACGTGGCGCGCTCAAGCTGGGGACCGCCGCTGCCGCAAGCGCGGTGGCCATGCCGTTCTTCGCGCGCAACGGCCTCGCCGCCGGTGAGCCGATCAAGCTCGGGAGCCTCCTCGACGGCAGCGGCGCCCTCGGCCTGGAAGGCAAGCGGATGATTGAGACCACCGAATACGCGGTGGACCTGATCAACAAGGCTGGTGGCCTACTCGGTCGGCCGATCAAGATCTTTGCCTACGATACGCAGTCGAGCATGCAGCTCTACACCCAGTACGCCCAGCAGCTGGCGTTGAAAGAGAAGGTCGACGTCATCCAAGGCGGCATCACCTCGGCGTCGCGCGAGGCCATCCGGCCGATTTTCGGTCGTTCCAAGACCCTGTACTTCTACAATACCCAGTACGAGGGCGGCGTCTGCGACCGCAACGTCTTCTGCACGGGAACCACGCCGGCCCAGACGGTCAACCACCTCGTCGACTACGCGCTCAAGACCTGGGGCAAGAAGGCTTACATCATCGCGGCGGATTACAATTACGGGCACATCACCGCGAGTTGGATGACGAAGTTCATGAAAGAGGGTGGCGGGTCGGTCGCCGGCACCGACTTCTTCCCCCTCGACGTGACGAACTTCTCCTCCGCGATCAGCCGGATCCAGCAGGCCCAGCCGGACCTCGTGCTCTCGGCCCTGGTCGGCGCCAACCATTCGGGTTTCTACCGTCAATGGGACGCTGCCGGCATGAAGAGCCGGATTCCCGTCGCCAGCTCGGTCTTCGGGCTGGGCGACGAACTCACCACCATGGATGCCTCGACCACCAACGGCATCGTCACCTGCTACGGCTGGTACAACGACCTGCCGGACGCCCGAAGCGTCGAATTCGTGAAGGGCATGCAGGCGAAGTTCGGCGCCGATGTCACGGATCTCAGTGAACTCGACACCGCCACCTATGACGGCATCATGCTCTGGGCCGAGGGCGTGAAGAAGGCCGGCTCCCTCGACCGCGACAAGGTCCTCGCCGCCCTTGAATCCGGCATCTCCTACGAGGGGCCGACCGGCAAGGTGACCATGGACGGGGCGACCCATCACACCATCCGCAACACCTACCTGGCCCGGCCGAAGGACAAGAAGTGGGAGATTCTCGCGAGCTTCCCGGAGCAGTTTCCCGCCGACACGGCCGGCGCCTGCGACCTCCTGAAGAATCCGAAGATCAACAAGCAATTTACCCCTGACCTCAAGGGTTGAGAGCCGAGCATGGCGCCCGATCTCGTCGGCCTTTTATCCTTCAACGTCCTGGCGGGCATCGCCACGCTGGCGCTGATCACCCTCGGCCTCGGGGTGATCTACGGCATGATGCGGATCATCAACCTCGCCCATGGCGAGTTCATGATGCTCGGGGCTTACACAGCGGTCGCCGCCACCGATGCCGGCCTCAACATCTGGGTCGCCATGCTTGTGCTGCCGCCCCTGGTGGTCGGTCTCATCGGCCTCGTCCTCGAGCGCACCGTCATCCGCTTTCTCTACGGGCGCATGATGGACACGATGCTGGCGACCTGGGGCATCAGCCTCGGGCTCATCGGCCTCGTGACGTCGGTCTACGGCAACGTCGTTCGGGGCGTGTCCACGCCGGTCGGCAGCTTCGAGATCGGACGCTACGGCGCGAGCCTCTACAGCCTGGTCATCGTGGCGGTGGCCTGCGCGGCGCTGGCCGGATTGTACCTGCTGCTGCGCCTCACGAAGTTCGGACTGATCCTGCGCGCCACCATGCAGAACCCGCGGATGGCCGCTTCCCTGGGGGTCTCGCCGGACCGGATCTACATGGCGACCTTCGCCCTCGGGGCGGGCCTCGCCGGTCTCGCCGGCGGCGTGCTCGCACCGATCTCCGGCATTTCTCCGGCCATGGGGGCGGCCTACATCTCGCGCGCCTTCATCACAGTGCTGGGCGGCGGCCCGGCGATCATCACCGGCACGGGGCTCGCATCCACCCTGTTCGGGTTCATCAACGAACTCGTCTCGTTCAAGACCACCCCCGTCATCGGCGATGTGGCCCTTCTGGTCGCCGCAGTCCTGCTCATCCGGGTGCTGCCCCAGGGGATCACTGGCCGCTACCTGAGGCGCAGCCTATGACCCGTCCCCCGTCGCCGCTCCGCGCCCTGGCTCGTCCGGCGGCCCTGAGCTTCCTCGCCATGGTCGCGTCGGGTGCCGTTATCCTCTTCGGCGCACCGCACGTCCTCGACACCTTCGGCCTCGTGCAGATGACGGGCTTCGTGGCCCTGGCGATGTTCGCCCTCAGCCAAGGCTTCATCTGGGGCTATGGCGGCGTGATGTCGTTCGGACAGGCCGCCTTCCTGGGGCTCGGAGGCTACGCCTATGCCATCGCGGTCCTGAACCTGGGCGACTCGACCCTGCCGGTCCTGCTCGCCATCGTGGTGCCGATGCTGTTCGCGGGACTGCTCGGCTACTTCATGTTCTACGGCCGGATCTCGGACGCCTATATCGGGGTGATCACCCTGACGGTCTCGGTCATCCTGTTCCAGCTCGTGAACACCACCTCGGGCAGCCAGTACCGGATCGGAGAAGCCGAGCTCGGGGGGTTCAACGGCATCCCGGCCATTCCCGCCCTGAACCTGCCAGGCGACGCGGGAAACCAGCTTGATCCGGAAGGCATCTGGTACGCCGCAATGGGCAGCCTGATCGTCGTCTACATGGTCCTGCGCGCCATCCTGGCGAGCCGGTTCGGCCGGGTCGTCGTGGCGATCCGCGAGAACGAGACCCGGGCGCAGCTCATCGGCTACGACCCGCGCCTCTACAAGCTCCTCGCCTTCATGATCTCGGCCGGCATCGCGGGCCTCGCCGGCTGCCTCTTCGCCAACTGGGGCGGCTTCATCAGCCCCACGGTGTTCGGTCTGACCATGTCGGCCCAGGTCATCATCTTCGTGCTCGTGGGTGGGCTCGGCACCCTCCTGGGGCCGATCCTCGGGGCGGTCCTGATCCAGTGGCTGACCATCGAGGCCGGCTCCCAGAGCGTCATCGATTCCAATCTCGGCCTGGGCGCCATTCTCGTCATCTTCGTGCTGCTCATCCCGCAGGGGCTGGTCCCGGTCGCCCGCAACCTCCTCCAGCGCGCCGGCGCCTCCCTGACCGGACGACGACTGAGGACGAAGCCGATCGGGCCGGCTCCGGGCGCGGCGCTTGCCGGGGAGGTCCACCGATGAGCATGGCGCCGATGCCGAACCCCATCCGCCCCCTGCTGGAAGCGAAGGGCGCCACCATGCGCTTCGGTGGCGTGACCGCCGTCAACGCGGTCGACTTCGTTCTCGGCGAGGTCGAGCTGCGCTGCCTGATCGGCCCGAACGGCGCGGGAAAAAGCACCTTCTTCAAGATGCTCACCGGCCAGCTGACCGCCAGCGCGGGCAGAATCCACCTCCGCGACACCGACATCACAGCCGCGCACCCGCACGAGATCGCGCGCCTTGGGGTCGGCATCAAGACGCAGGTGCCCAACGTCTTCAACGGCCTCTCGGTGCGCGAGAACGTGTTCGTCGCCGCCGGCCGCAAGAAGTCCCTCGCGCGCACCCGCGCCATCGTCGAGGAGACGCTGACCCGCCTGAAGCTCACCGAGATCGCCACGCGCCTCGTCGGCCAGCTCGCCCACGGCCAGCGCCAATGGGTCGAGATCGCCATGGTGCTGGCCCAGGAACCCGAGCTGATCCTCCTCGACGAACCCGCCGCCGGGATGACCAAGGAGGAGGTCGAGCGCACCGCCGCCCTGATCCGCGAGATCAACCGGACCCACGCGGTCATCGTGGTGGAGCACGACATGCCCTTCATCCGAATGATCGCCAAGACCGTGACGGTGTTCAACCAGGGCCGGATCCTGATGGAGGGGGATGTTGACGCCGTGCTGGCCGACACCCGCGTCCGCGACGTCTACCTGGGCAAGCAGGCCGCATGACCGCTCCGCTCCTGAACGTCCACGACCTGCATGCCGGCTACGGCCGCATTCCGATCCTCGGCGGCGTCTCGCTGCATGTCGGCGAGGCCGAATTCGTCGGCATCCTCGGCCATAACGGCATGGGCAAGTCGACCCTGCTGCGGACGCTCACCGGCAACCTGCCCGCCACCGCCGGATCGATCACCTTCGATGGGCGCGACATCACGCGCCTCTCGCCAACGGCCAGAGCCCGAGCCGGAATCGGCTACGTGCCGCAGGGGCGCGAGATCTTTCCGGCGCTCAGCGTCCACGAGAATCTGCGGATGGGGTGCCTTCTCGGTCCGGAGAAGGAGGACGCCACGATCATCGACATCCTGACCCTCTTTCCCCGCCTGAACGCCTATCTCGACCGGCCGGGCGGCGCCCTCTCGGGGGGCGAGCAGCAATTGCTGGCGCTGGCCCGCTGCCTGTGCGGATCGCCCCGCATCATCCTCCTGGACGAGCCCACGGAAGGCATTCAGCCCTCGATCATCGAAGAGATCATCGAGACGCTGCAGGCGATCGGTCGGCAGCGCGGACTCACGGTACTGCTGGTGGAGCAGAACCTGAACTTCATCGCCTCGCTCTCGCAGCGCGTGCTCATCCTCCAGAAGGGCCGCATCACCCGCGAGGTGCCGCCCGACATCGCCCGCGACCGGACGATGATCGACGAGTTCCTGGGCATGGCCTGAGGCCTGCCCATCTGCCTTGGACCGCTGCCTCTTCCGCCACAGGAGACATCCGGCATGGATGCCAAGACACCCGCTCCCTTCGACGTGATCGAGATGACACTGGCCGATGCGGCCGAAGCCTTCGCCAGCGGCGTCAGCGCCGAGGCGTTGACGCTGGCCTTCCTCGACCGCATCGCGACCCACAATCCACGCTACAATGCCCTCATCATCATGAACCCGGACGCCCTGTCCGATGCCCGGGCCATCGACGCGCGTCGCGCCGCCGGCGAGGCGCTGGGTCCCCTGGCGGGAGTACCCGTGGTGATCAAGGACCCGATGGACATGGCGGGGCTGCCGACGACAGCGGGCTGGCGCTGTCTCAGCGCCCGGGCCGGCGGGGTCGATCTCATCCCGGAAACCGACGCGCCCGTGGTGGCGCGGATGCGAGCCGCCGGCTGCGTCATGCTCGGCAAGACCAACGTGCCGGTGCTGAGCGCCACCGGCAGCCACGCCAATGACAGCTGGGCCGGCCCGACCCTGAACTCGGCCGCCCCCGGGAGCCTGCCCGGCGGCAGCAGTGCCGGGACGGCGACGGCCGTCGGCGCCAGCCTCGCGGTGCTGGGCCTCGCCGAGGAGACCGGCGGGTCGATCCAGAACCCCGCCTCGGCGCAAGGGCTGGTCGGCATCAAGCCGACCTTCGCCCTGGTGCCCAATGCCGGCGTCGTGCCGCTCGCCGGCAGCACCCGCGACGTGGTCGGCCCAATCGCCCGCTGCGTCCGCGACGCCGCACTCACCCTCGACGTGCTGGCCGGCTACACCCCCGCCGACCCCAAGACCGTGGCGGGCATCGGCAAGCGGCCGAAGGGTGGCTACGCATCGCGCCTTGATACTGAAGCGCTGAGAGGCAGACGCCTCGGCCTGTACGGACCGGGCTGGCGCGACCTGCCGCTCTCGGCCGAGGCGACGGACCTCTATGCGCACGCGCAAGGAGAGATAGCCGCGCGCGGCGCCACCCTGGTGGCCGATCCCTTCGCGGAGACCGGCTTTGCCGCGCTCGCTCGTCCGACCCCGGGCCTGAACCACTTCGATGCGCGCGGCATGGAATCGGTGCCCTACGATCTGCACCTCTACCTCCAGCGCCTCGGTCCCAGCGCCGCCCTCCGCAGCGTCGAGGCCTTCGCCGATGCGACGAAGGACGAGGATGCCTTCGGCCCGAACGGCGTTCTGCGCCATCTGCACGCCATTCCGGCCTTCGCGCCGATCCTCGCCCACCCGACCACTCCGCCCGATCTCTCGGCCTTCCTCACCCTGCGCGAAGCCTACCTGGCGATCTTCGACGCGGTCCTCGAGGCGAACGCCCTCGATGGCCTCGTCTTTCCACAGATGCGCGACGAACTCCCGCCCCTTCACAGCGGGCAGGCGATCAACGAGACCACGGTGTGCGAGATCAATATCGCGGGCCTGCCCGGCGTGACGGTACCGGCCGGCTTCTACGCCTCTGGCGCGCCGTTCAACTTGATTTTCGTCGGCCGGATGTGGAGCGAGGCTGACCTCCTCGGCTACGCCTACGACTACGAACAGGCGACGCATCACCGGCGCGCCCCCGCCCTCATCGGCTGAGGCACCCGGCGCGATCTGCCTCATGCCCTCCGCCGTAGGCGGAGGTTCGTATCAGACCGTCACGACGTCACCGATCTGCAGGTCTCCGTCGTTCAGCACCTCCAGATATACGCCGAGGTCGACATGCCCGAAATGCTGGCGGATCGCCCGCGGCAGGTTGGCGTCGCGCTCGGCGGTGACCGGATTCACGTTGACGGCCGCGCAGCGGGGTGTGCGCGCGAGCCCGCGGAAGCGGACGCCCCCGATCCGCACCGGGCGGTCGACCCAGTCCAGCTCAACCCAGGGCTCCAAGCCTTCGAGGTGGATGTTGCCGCGAAAACGCAGCGGGTCCAGGGTCCGGCCGGTTGCAGCCTCCAGGACTCGGACCGAAGCGAGGTTGATCACCGAGACGGCGCGCATCATCACCGGCGACAGCACGCTCGCATCGGTGAACTTGTGGCCATCCGCCCGTACCACGCGCGGAGGCCCCTTGGTCGCCGCCCCGAGATACGCCGCGAAATAGGCCTCCGTGTCCGCGCGGCCCTCCGGCGTGGACAGGTCTGCGCTGAAAGACGGATGCGCTGCGCGCTCGATCGTCAGGCGATGCGTGTCGGGATCGACGCGCGTCCGCAGGGCCGCCAGTGCCTCGTTGTTGCGCAGCATCAGGAAAGCCCCCTTGTCGAGGGGTTCCGGCCGCTCCGGATCGAACGCCGTCGTGCCCAGCGCCAAGGCATAGACGCGGTCGAACGGCAGACCGTGCGCGGCGCTCAAGGACATTGCCGTGAGGGGTTCGGGCGAGAGGCCCTTGACGGGGTAGCGATAGAGATCGGTGATCGCAGCCATGCATCCTCGCCGGCGTTAAAGTGGAATCGCACGTTCGTGCGGGGCCGGGGCCGGCAAGGCCATACGCGTTTCTGCGTAGGCGCAGAGACCTGGAATATCCCGTGGGCAGGTCTGCCTAGGTCGCGAGCAGAGCGCTGCGATTTTAAGCACCTAAACCACAAATCCCACAAAAACCAAAAAATCCAGATTGACGCTGTCGATCAGGACCGGCGTAGATAGTCCCATGATTTCTGCGCGATCCTCGATCGTCCGACCGGACCGCTGGGCTCCAGGGAGATACCCGGTGGGTGTGGGTTCTGACCGATCCGGCACACCTATGCGGAAGGCTGGCCCGAGCGTTTCCGGGCCGCTCGGTTGCACTACAACGCAAACGAGCACGGGATACCGCGTCCCGCCCCTACATTCCCGCGCGACCGCAGGCATGGATCACCGCTATCATCGGGACGACGGTAGGACGGCCATCGAGCATGCTGACGGATCATCGCCACCAGGAAATCCTGTCCCGCGTCCATGGGATGGGCCGGGTCGGTGTCGCGGATGTGGCCCTGTTCCTGAAGGTCTCGGAGGAGACCATCCGGCGCGACCTGAAGATGCTGGAGGAGCGTGGCCTGCTCCGGCGCATCCACGGGGGGGCCGTTCCGCCCCGGCTGGACCAGGAACGCCCACTGCAGGAGCGCGGCAAGCTCAACACCCGCGAGAAGGGACGCGTGGCCGTGGTGGCCGAGGCCCTGGTGCTCGACGGTATGTCGATCTTCATCGACACCGGCACGACCACGCTGGCGCTGGCGCGCCGGCTGACGGGGCGCAATCTGACGGTGACCACCAACTCCGTCGATGTCGCCCTGCATCTCGGCGGCGGCCCGGCGCGGGTCAACCTGACGCCCGGCACTCTGCGGAGCAACGACAACGCGCTGGTGGGCTACGAGACGGTGGCCTACGCCCAGCGCTACTTCTTCGACATCGCCTTCATGGGGATCGCCGCCTGCGACCTCGATCACGGCTGGATGGATTACGAGGAGCACGAGTCAGTCCTGCGCCGTACCCTGCGGGCCCAGTCGCGCCGGGCCGTCCTGCTCGCCGATTCGCGCAAGTTCGGGCGTCAGGCCAATCTCTGCACCTTCGGGCTGCGCGAGACGCTGAGCGTCGTCACGGACAAGCCGCCGCCGGAGGCATTCCAGGATGCGTTCGCCCGGCATGACATCGAGGTCCTTCATACCTGAGGTCGACGGGCCGCAACGTCTCGAAGAGCTGCTCGCCCGGTTCTCAGCCTGCGGCGCCACGCCCGGCGGTGGGGTGACCCGGCTCTGCGCCAGCTCCGAGGACGGTGCGGCACGCGACATTTTCGGAGACGAGGTTCGCGCCGCCAGCGGCAACCTGCGCGTCGATGCGGTGGGCAACCAGTTCGGGCTGTTCTCGCTGGCGGATCAGGCGGATGCGCCGCTGGTCATGATGGGCTCCCACCTCGACAGCCAGAGCCGCGCCGGCCGCCTGGACGGCACCTACGGCGTCGCCGCCGCCCTGTGCGTCGGTGCGGGGCTGATGCGGGCGCGGCGCGCGGGCCGGCGCTTCACCGCCGATTTCTGCGCCGTGAACTGGACCAACGAGGAGGGCGCACGCTTCCGGCCGAGCCTCCTCGGCAGCGGCACCTATCTCGGGCGGCACGCCGTCGCCGAGGCTTTGTCCTGCCGGGACGAATCCGGCACCACCTTGAGCGAGGCGTTGGATGCGATCGGCTATCGCGGCGGCGATGCGCCCCCTCCGCGTCCGGCCTGCTACCTCGAGGTGCATGTGGAGCAGGGGACCGTCCTCGAGGAGACGGGACGGACCATCGGCATCGTCACCCGGAACTGGGGGGCGACCAAGATCGAGGCCGCGTTCCTCGGGGTCCAGGCCCATACAGGTCCGGGCCGGATGGAGCTTCGGCGCGATGCGCTGCTCGCCGCCGCCTATGCCATCGCGGAGATCCGGGCGCTGGCCGATGCGTGGCCGGGGCTGCTGTATACCGCAGTGGGTCGCGTCGCGGTCACACCCAATTCCGCCAACGTGGTGCCGGCACGTGTCGAACTCTCGGTCGAGTTGCGATCCGCCGACGACGCGGTCCTGGCCGAGGCCGGGCGGAGGGCCGACCGGCTCCTCGACGCCGTGGCGGCGCGAGCCGGAACCGGCCTGACGATCCTCGGCCGGAACGAGCGTCCGATCCGGGCCATGCCGGAGGCGGTCTGCGACCTGGTCGCCGTCTGCGCCGAAGCCCGGGGGCTCGGGGCCCTGCGGATGGACACCGTGGCGGGGCACGATGCCCTGAGCTTCCTCGGGATCTGCCCGACCGGGCTGATCTTCGTCCCGAGCATCGGCGGCATCGCCCACAACGAGGCCGAGGCCACCGACCCGGCGGATCTCGCCGCCGGCTTGGCGCTGATGCGGGAGGCGGCCGACCGCCTGTGCCGAAGCGGTGGCGATCCCGTCCGGGCCGCCCGACCGGAGCATGCAGGATGACGTCTCCCGAACCGGCTTTCGAAGATCGGATCGCGGCAGCCCTGGGGCGGATGCCGGACTGGCAGGCCAGGACGACCCGCATCGCCTGTGCGGCCCCCCCTGTCGCATCCCCGACCCACCGGGCGGTCGCCTCGGACTGTGCGCGGGTGTGGCTGGAGGGAACCGGACCGGTCTTCCTGAAGGTGCGCCACGCCGACATGGCCACCGACGTGCTGCCGGCCATGCCCGAGGCGACCCGGAAGGCCGGCGCCCTCGGGCTCGGGCCGGCGGTGCTGGCGCAGGCCGAGGGGACGATCGTCCTCGCCGACCTGCCCGAGCCCTGGGCCTACGCCCGGGTCGGCGATCTGCAGGACGGGGATACCATGGCGCAGGTGCTCGGCGCCCTGAGCCGGCTGCACAGGGCCGAGCCCCTCGGCCAGGCCTTCTGCCCGTTCGACCGGATCGCGGCCCTGGCGGCGGAGGCCAGGGCCTGCGCCGCGCCGCTGCCGGACGATCTCGACGGCCTGCTGGCGAGCGCCGACCTGATCCGGGCGGCGATCCGCGCGGCCGGCTTCGACCGGGCGTTCTGCCGCAACGACGGCACGGCCTCGAATCTCATGCTGCTTCACCGGCCCGGGGGCGGCCTGGCGCCGGACGGCGTCCGCCTGGTCGATTTCGACCTCGCCGGCGATTACGATCCCTGGTTCGAGATCGGATCGCTGCTCAACGAAGCCTACGTGTTCGAGGCCGAGCGCCGGCAGGCGATTGAGATCTATGCCGGCCGCTGCACCGAGGCGTTGTTTCACCGCTGCCGCCTCTACGGCGCGGTCGACGACCTGATGTGGGGCCTGTGGGGCATCACCCGGGCGATCACGTCGCGCCGGCCCGGCATCGAATTCTTCAAGTACGGCCAGTGGCGCCTGCTGCACGCGCGCACCACCATGGCGGCGCGCGATTTCGAACTCTGGCTGCGCCGGCTGTGACGGATCGGGCGGGTGACGGGCCGGAGCCCGGCGTGAGGAGGGGGCGATGAGCTGGACACGCAGGGGCGAGGGCGCGAGTCCGCCCGAGCAGGCTCTGGAGGCGATCCTCGCCCGAATTCCCGGCTGGGCGGACGCGCCCCTGCGCTACCGGCCGGTCTCCGGCGGCATCAGCAACACCAACTGGCGTGTCCAAGCGGGGAGCGGAGCGGGAGACGGAACAGGCGCGGACGTCTTCCTCAAGGTGCCGGGGCGCGGGACAGAGATGTTCATCACCCGGGCCGCCGCTCACGAGGCGAGCCGGCGGGCGGAAGCCTGCGGCTTCGGCGTGGCGGTGCTCGACTACCTGCCCGAGGACGGCGTCGAGATCTTCGCCTTCCTGGAAAGCTTCCGCGCCTCCTCGAACCTCGATTTCCTGCGCCCCGGCGTGCGTCACAACGCGGTGCGGGCGCTGCGTGCCTTCAACGATTCTCCGGCCCTGACCCTGACCAAGACGATCTTCGACATGATCGAGGAGCATGTCCGCCAGGTGGATACGGTCGGCGGCCGGGTGCCCCAGGATGCGGCCTTCCTGATGCGCCGCTACGGCGAGGCCAAGGCCGCGCTCCTCGCCTCCGGCCTCGACCTCGTGCCCTGCATGAACGACACGCTCGCCGGCAACTTCATGCTCGACGCCGCGGACCAGGTCCGCCTCGTGGACTTCGAATACGCCTCCAACAACGAGCGCGCCTACGAGCTTGCCCTGTGGTTCGACGAGATGGCCTTCCCGGCCGATGTCGAGCGCGAGATGATCGAGGCCTATTGGGGCCGTTGGGATGTCGGGGTCGCCGCCCGCACCCAGGTGTTGAAGGCGCTCGGCGATCTCAAATGGGCGACCTGGGCGATGATCCAGGACAGCGTCTCGACCCTCGACTTCGACTATTACAAGTACGGAACCTGGAAGCTGTCGCGGGCCCGGACCCTGTTCCACCATCCCGACTGGCCGCGCTGGCTGAGGCTGCTGTGAGCGGCTCCGCCCAGGGCGCCTCCGTCCGGTTCCGGATGCCCTCTTTCCCGCAATTCCCCCTTCCAGCAAGGCCCCCTTTCCCGCAAGGCCCCCTTCCAGCAAGGCCCCCGCCATGATTCCGACCTCCACCGCGCCGGTGACCTTCGACGCCAGCGCCGACGGGTTGATGGCCTTCGCCCATCACCTCGCCAACACCGTGCGGCCCCTGGCGCGCCGGCATTTCCGCACGCCGCTCGCGGTCTCGACCAAGGCCGACACCAGCCCGGTTACCGAGGCGGATCGGGGCATCGAGGCCCGCCTGCGCGCCGAGATCCGGCTGGCTTATCCGGATCACGGCATCCTGGGCGAGGAGGAGGGCGGCGACTTCTCGCGCGACCTGACCTGGGTGATCGATCCGATCGACGGAACCCAGAGCTTCATCACCGGGATGCCGCTGTTCGGCACTCTGATCGCCCTGGTGCGGGACGGGCGGCCGCTCCTGGGCCTGATCGACATGCCGGCGCTGGCCGAGCGCTGGCACGGCAACGGCACAGGCGCTTGGTTCGGCGGCAAGCCGATCCGCACCAGCCGGCGGTCACTGCGGGAGGCCCGTCTGTTCGCCACCTCGCCGGACCTGTTCCAGGGCACCGATGCGGACGCTTTCGCATCCTTGAGCGCCGCCGTGGGGATGCGACGCTTCGGCGGCGACTGCTACGCCTACGGGCTTCTCGCCTCCGGCCATTGCGACCTCGTGGTGGAAGCCGGCCTGAAGGTCTACGATGTGATGGCGCTCGCCCCCGTCGTGGAGGGCGCCGGCGGCGTGATGACCGATTGGGCCGGGCGTCCGCTCACCCCGGATTTCGATGGCCGCGTGGTCGCCGCGGCCAATGGGGAGCTGCATGCGGCAGCCCTGCGCCACCTCGCGGGCTTCGCCTGACCCCGCCGGGCGGCCGGAGCCCTAAGGCCGTGCGCCGGAGGCCACCACCGGCGCCGCGTCCGAGCCATCGGCCGGAGCCGCGCGGAACAGACGTCGGCCGGGCTTCTCCACGAGGCGAAAGGTGGCCAGCGACAGGAGCACGGTCACGGGGATCAGGATCGCGGCCGACATCAGGTGCGGATGCGCCACCTGCGCGCCCTCGAACAGCGCCGCGAGCCGGGGCTCCAGGTGGGTGAGGATCGGGAAATGCACCAGGTAGATTGAGTAGGATAGAACCCCGAGCCGGTGGATCGGCGCCAGCGCCAGGATGTGGGCGGACAGGCTCGTCCCCGTCGCCAACGCCATGATCAGGGCCGGGAACAGCAGGATCAGGATCAGGTCGCTGCTCGGAACCGCCATCAGCAGCAGCACGCACAGCACCAGGGTGTCGCCGGTGCCCCGCCACGCCATGACGCGCCGGCACACCGGGAGGCTCGTCAGCCGCCAGGCGACGAGCCCGAGGCTGAAACCGACCAGGCAGCGCAGCAGGGGATAGGCGGTCTCGCCGATATACAGATCCAGCGGGCCGAAGCGGAAATCCTGGTGGACGGCCTGATTCGGCAGCCGGCCGAGGATCCACAGCAGGGCGGCCGCCAGCGCCAGGAAGGGCGGGATCGCGCGCCGGGGGCCGTGCAGCAGGCCGAAGGCCAGGGCGGGAAACATCAGGTAGGCGAAGAACTCGGTGCTGATCGACCAGCCCGGCCCGTTGAGACTCGTGCCGATGGCCCAGGACTGGACCAGCACGACATTCGACACGATCGTCAACAGGGACGGCGCCGGGATCCGGTCGTGCACGGAGCCATCGACGAGCCAGAGCGCCAGGCAGGCGAAGCTGGTGACGATGTAGAGCGGATAGATGCGGGCGAAGCGCTTCGTCAGAAAGCGGCGGAACGGCGCGAGCGCGTATCCCGATGGAAAGTCCCGGCCGTGGCTTAGGGCCATCACGAAACCGCTGAGCACGAAGAACAGGTCGACGGCGAGGTATCCGTGCTTGATGAAGGCTCCGCCGAGGCCCGATCCCGCCCCCAGGGCCAGGTAATGATACACGACCACCAGGATGGCGGCCGCGCCCCGAATCCCGGTCAGAGCTCGGATCTCCTGCTGTGACGGCATCGCTGCATCAGGTCTCGCGGTCCAGACCGAACCATAGGCGGGACCGCGTTAAGGCTTGGTACCCGGCCGATCCAGGCACGACACCGGACGGACGATCCCGGTCGACGCCCGCACCGATCCCCGGCACGCCCACAGGACGACCCGCGACCGACCCGACGTCTCCGCGAAGCCGGCATTTTCGCGAGGCCGGTGTCGCTGCAAGGCCGGTGTCTTGGCGAAGCCGGATCACGTGAAGGACGGGCCGGAGGACGGCGTGTGGGTCGCGCCCCGGCGACGCCGTCGCCCCGAAGGGCGGCGGCCGACAGGCGATCCCCGAGGGGAGGGTGGCCTTCACACTTTGACGAAGTTGATGGCCGCCAGGGGGCCGAAAGGCAGTTCCGCCAGCGGGCCGCCGGTGTCGAGGGCGCCGAGATCGACGGGGAAGAACTGCATGGCCTCGATCAGCGCGCGGATCTCGGCCTTCGCGGCCGCGTCGTCGCCGGAATAGAACAGCACCCGCTGCCCGCCGGAGAGTTGGGGCTGGGGCAGGGCGTTGACGTCGAGGTGGTTGAAGGCCTTGACCACGCGCGCCCCGGGGACGAGGGCGCGGATCAGGCTGCTCGACGCGCGGCCGCCGAGATCGACCGCCTTGATGCCGTAGGCCGCCAGCGGGTTGGCCGGATCGTTGGCGTCGGGCGAATTGGGGTCGAGGAACTCGACCGGATTGGTGCCGTCGACCACGATGCGGTTGTTCCAGGCCGGTAGGCGGCTCAGCACGGCCTCGGTGTCGGTCCAGCGCACGGCGACGAAGACGATGTCGGCGCTGGCCGCCTCGGCGACGGTGCCCGCCTTGATGCAGGGGCCGAGTTCCGCGACGAGGTCCGCCAGCGAGGCCGGACCCCGGCTGTTCGCCACGGTGGCGGCGATGCCGTTGCGGGCCAGGGCCCGCGCGAGGTTGGAGCCGAGGCCGCCGGAACCGAGAATGCCGATGCTCATGGTGTCACTCCTGTTGTGAAAGGTTGATGCCGGGGCTTGATGCCCGGAGCCTGATTCCGGGGGCTTGCGTCTTCGAGCCGTCCGCGCCCCAGCGGTGAACGGTTCGCATTCGGTGCCGACCGCATCCATCTCGACTGTTACTATGTCGACGACGCGATGACACTTTAGGGCGAAGAAGGATTACCAGGTGAGGGGGATCGTGAACTTGCCGAGTCGCGCCACCTCGGCGGCGACGTCTGCGACGGTGACCTTTGCCAACTCAGCCTCCAGGGCCTCTCGAGCCCGCCCGAGGATCGGGCTCAAGGCGGCCTGAATCTGCCCACCGACCGCGCAGGTCTCGCAGGGCGGCGTTCGATGCAGGGTGAACAGCGCCGTATCCTCCACCGCCTCATAGACGTCGAGGAGACGGATGCGTTCGGCCGGTCTGGCCAGCAGCGCTCCACCGCCCGCCCCCATCTGCGAACGGGTCAGCCCCGCCTCTCCGAGACGGGACAGGAGTCCCCGGATCACCACCGCGCCCGTGTTGACGGAATAGGCGAGATCCTCGGACCGGAGCGGCTTGCCGCCGCTCACCGCCAGGGCGGCGAGGATATGGACGGCGACGGCGAATCGGGTGGTGGTGGGCATGTCCAGATCCGCTTGTGTGTTGACGACACTACGACATATTTTCCGTGTGTCAACGGGTTTGTGCGCGCTTTCATGCCTTCACTGTCGAGGCCCACAGCAAAAAGGCCGGCGCCGCGCGAAGCGGAGCCGGCCCCCTTGCGGTTATCACGCGGGCGCTTGCGCCGGATCAGGCCGGATCGGGCGGACCCTCGCCCTTGCCGACGAAGGGGATGCCCTCGATCGGACATTCCTCGGTGCCGACGCTCGGGCGGGTGATGGCCCGCACGGCGTCGCGGGTGCCGTTGGGGTCCTCGATCCAGCGGCGGTAGAAGTCGTAGGGGCATTCCGACAGGCCGTGCCGGTTCTCCTTCGAGGCGATCATGCCGGTGTAGCCACGGTGGAGCAGCTTGAAGAGGTGGTTCTCGGATTGCCCGTGGGCGCGGGCATCGCGGATCAGGAACTTCGACAGGGCCGCGTACTGGATGCCCATCTCCTCCTCGCCGCACTCGCCCAGCGTCCGCCCGTCGAAGCCGATGATCGCCGAGTGGCCGAAATAGCTGTAGACGCCGTCGAAGCCGGCGGCGTTGGCCACCGCCACGTAGGTGTTGTTGGCGAACGCCATCGCCTTCGACATCAGGACCTGCTGCTCCTTGGCCGGATACATGTAGCCCTGGCAGCGGATGATGAGTTCGGCGCCCCGCATGGCGCAGTCGCGCCAGATCTCCGGGTAATTGCCGTCGTCGCAGATGATGAGGCTGATCTTCAGGCCCTTGGGGCCGTCGGAGACGTAGGTCCGGTCGCCCGGATACCAGCCCTCGATCGGAGTCCAGGGCATGATCTTGCGGTACTTCTGCACGATCTCGCCCTGGTCGTTCATCAGGATCAGGGTGTTGTAGGGCGCTTTGTTCGGGTGCTCCTCGTGGCGCTCGCCGGTGAGCGAGAACACGCCCCAGACCTTCGCCTTGCGGCAGGCGGCGGCGAAGATGTCGGTCTCCGGCCCCGGGATCGAGGTGGCGGTCTCGTACATCTCGGCCGCGTCGTACATGATCCCGTGGGTCGAGTATTCGGGGAAGATCACCAGGTCCATGCCGGGCAGGCCGGACTTCATGCCCACGACCATGTCGCCGATCTTGGCGGCGTTCGCCAGAACCTCGTCCCGCGTGTGCAGGCGGGGCATCTTGTAGTTCACGACGGCGACGCCGACGCTGTCGGCGCTGGACGAGATGTCTCCGTGCATCATGGCGCGATCCTCCGGTTTCTTGAGATGGGGCGCGTGCCGCCGTGTTGGGCGGCACGCGCGGGGGGACGTGGTCCCTCCGGCCAAGCCTGTCCGGGCCTCAGCCTGTCCGGGCCTAGCCCGCCCGGGCGTCAGCCCACCCGGGCGTCAGCCCGGCGCGAGACCCAGGAGGGTTCCGAGGGGAACCACGAGGGTGAAGCCGCCGTAGACGCCGTCCTTCGGGCGCCGGGCGGTAAAGGGATTGAAGAACGAGTTCGGATTGACGACGTACTGGACCACGGGCTCGAGAATCACGCCGGCGCCGATGTCGATGTGGGCGTTGGCCTCGAAGATGAACTTGTCGCGCGAGAACGGTGCGCCCGAACCGCCCGAGATGAAGTTCGCGTCCGCCAGGAAGTCGGCGTAGTTGGCGTTGATCCGCTGCCAGTTCGCCTTCAGCCCGTAGGTGTCGTTGGGCCGGGACTGGTCGGGCGATTGCAGCAGGATGCCGGCGAAGGAGTTGAATCGGATCGGGATGGTGGGATCGAAGGCGTAGCCGGTGCCGGTATAGACCGAGACCGAGGCCGGGTGCGGGTTGTCGGCTTCGCGCCCGCCATCGGCACGCCACACCGTTTGCGAGGCGGTCAGCACCACGCCCGAGGTGCCGGATTTCTGCAGGACCGGATCGCCGGGGAACAGCCCCTTGGAGCGCCCGAGCGCCGTCTTGAAGTTATCCTCGTGGTCGGCGGTGTTGTAGAAGCCGGTCAGGGAGACGCGGCCCGGATAGGCCTCCTGCGTGAAATCGGTCTTGCGGCCGATCTCGGTCATCACCACCGCGCCGGCGAGGCGCTCGTAGCCGAAGTCGTAGCCCGACAGCCCGTTGGTGTTGGGGTTCACGCTGAAGGCGCCCGCCTGGATGTAGGTGGTCGGCGAGAGCTTATAGGCCACGTTGGCGCCCCAGACACCGTAGAGCGGCGAGGTGAAGCCGGCGTTGAAGTAGAACATGTCCTGGAAGCAGGAATTGATCGAGTTGCACGGCGGCAGGCCGTAGTACCGGTCCGGATGGGTGCGGCCGACCTCGACCACGAGGCGGTCGTCGAGCAGCTTCTGCTGGTAGGTGAACAGCGAGAGCCGGGCGAAATCGGGGTTGTAGGGCGGCTGATACCCGACCGTGGTGTCGCCGATGTCGGCGGCCATGTTCAGGTTGCGCACCAGGCCGAAGAAGGTTTGGGTGAAGTTGATCGTCCCGCCCGAAATACCGGCGATCTTCTGCATGTCGGCCGTCATCGACAGCACGAAATAGGCCGAATTCGACTGCTCGCCGGGCCTCAGGCCCATGGTTGGGTTGGCCTGGTAGAAATCGTAGATGTTGACGTCGAAGGTGATGCCGCGGGCCGCCATCTCGGTGGCCCAGAGGGCCAGCGGTCCGACGCGGACCGGGTCCGCCGGCTTGGCGGCGACGGCCGGATCGGTGCGCGGCTGCGTCTGGTCGTTGAGCTGGCCCACCGGAGAGGCCGTCTGCGCCTCGGCCGAGGCGGCGGCCATCAGGAACGCCGCCGAAGCGGCGAGGCCCCGAAGAGCTGGCGAAGCGGCGATGCCCCGAAGGGCGGGTCTCCGGTGGCCCGGCACCGGCCTGATCGTGCTTGTCGGTCTCATCATACACCCCCGCATCCTAGCATTGATCCTGCCTGAGCCCGCCCCATCCACTTTTCCTGTGGAATTATATCTCGTTAGGCCCAGACAATAGGCAGATCACCCGCCCAGCAATACTTTGCAATTAGGATGCCAGTGCTGAAATCAATGACTGATCATCCAGGGACGCGCGGAAGGAAAGCTTTTCACGGCCGGACTTGCTTGCGATTTGGTCTTCGCCGATCCGCTGCAGCATCCGCATCCGGCACCGTGACCCGAGACCTTGCGCGGGGCGTGGCGGCTGCGCTCGTTGGTGGCGTGCGCCTTGCGCAATCCGGCATCCATGGAAGCGAGGTTCGGCGCGGTGAGGAAGGCGCGGCCACAGGACGATCCGCAATCCGGGCAGTCGTGGGGGTCGCGGAACTCGGCCATCGGGCGCAGCACCGTGAACGGGCCGCAGGCGTCGCAGGCGTAATCGTAGACGGGCATCGGGGCCTCTCGGTGATTTCTGCGTGATGAGAGGGTGGGGCGGCACGGCCCTCCTCCCCAGCGGATCCCGGGCCTGCCCGAGATCCGTCGAACTGGTGGAGAGGAGTGGGAGGTGGGGCAGGTCCGCCAGCCTCCGCATCCTGAGGATCGCCCCATTACCCCCAACTCCTGCTCCCTCCCCACAAGGGGGAGGGGGCTTCGCGCCGATTCGGGCGCGACCCGGCCCTCAAAGATCGGGCGAGAGCGGCATCTGGATCGAGCCGTCGAGGAACTTCGTCGGACCGTCCGCACCCGGATTGATGTCGAAGTCGAAGATCTTGGTCGGAATCCACAGGGTGGCGCAGGCGTTCGGGATGTCGACGACGCCCGAGATGTGGCCCTGCACCGGCGCGGTGCCGAGGATCGAGTAGGCCTGGGCGCCCGAGTAGCCGAACTTCTTCAGGTACTCGATGGCGTTGAGGCAGGCCTGGCGATAGGCCACCGTCACGTCGAGGTAATGCTGCTTGCCGTACTCGTCGACGGAGACCCCCTCGAAGATCAGGTGGTCGTCGAACTTCGGTGTGATCGGCGACGGCTTGAAGATCGGGTTCTTGATCCCGTACTTCGACATGCCGTCCTTGATCAGGCTGACCTTGAGGTGGACCCAGCCCGCCATCTCGATCGCGCCGCAGAAGGTGATCTCGCCGTCGCCCTGGCTGAAATGCAGGTCGCCCATGGAGAGCCCGGCCCCCGGCACGTAGACGGGGAAGTAGATCTTCGAGCCGCGCGACAGATCCTTGATGTCGCAATTGCCGCCGTGCTCGCGGCCCGGCACCGTGCGGGCGCCCTCGGCGGCCGCCTTGTCACGGACCTCGCCCTTGAGTCGACCCATATGGGCGGTGGGCGCGAAGGGGAGGGTGGCCAGAGCCGGCACCCGGTTGGGGTCGGTGTCGAACAGGGCCTTCTCGCGGGTGTTCCAGGTCCCCAGCATCTTGGGATCGGGCAGGCAGCCGATCAGCCCCGGATGGATCAGGCCGGGGAAGCGCACGCCGGGGATGTGGCGCGACTGGGTGAACATGCCCTCGAAATCCCAGATCGATTTCTGGGCCTGGGGGAAATGTTCGTCGAGGAAGCCGCCGCCGTTCTTCTTGGAGAAGAAGCCGTTGAAGCCCCACTGGCTCTCGGGCTTGGCGCCGATGTCGAGGAGGTCGACCACCAGGAGGTCGCCCGGCTCGGCGCCCTCGACGCCGATCGGGCCGGACAGGAAGTGCACGATCGACAGGTCGATGTCGCGCACGTCGTCGGCCGAATCGTTGTTCTTGATGAACCCGCCGGTCCAGTCATAGGTCTCGACGATGAAGTCGTCGCCGGGCTTCACCATCGCCACCATGGGGATGTCGGGGTGCCAGCGATTGTGCACCATGTCGTTGTCGTAGGCCGATTGGGTCAGATCGACCTTGATCAGGGTCTCTGCCATCGTCACGTGCTCCCTTCCCTGGGTGAGGACATGCGTCCCCGTTCGCGCCGGCGGTCCGATCCTCCGGCGTGCGATGTGGCGGTGATCGTCGGGCCGGTCCGGCCCCGGTCTCCGTCAGCGTGCGAGCAGCTCCTTGAGGGCCGCATCGAGTGTGGCGATGTCGTCGGGGCTGGTGCCCGGCCCGCCGGCGAAGTGGCCCCACCAGGTCTCGATGACGCGCAGCTCCGCGTTCGGCATGGCCGCCGCCTCGATGGCGTTGTCCTCGGGGGGAAAGTACAGGTCGGTTGAGGCCGGCATCAGGATCGCCCTGGCGCGGATGGCCCCGAGGGCGGCCTTGAGATCGCCGTTGAAGCGGTCGTTGGCGCTGATGTCGCCGTTCTGCCAGGTCCACAGCATCGCCAGCAGGTCGTTGGCGTCCCGGGTGTAGAACAGACCTTCCCAGAACCCGACCAGAAAATCCTCGAGCGAGGCGTAGCCCATATGCGTCTTGTCGGCCTCGATCCGGTAGAACGTCTGCGACAGGCCCCAGCCGGCATAGACCCGGCCGAAGGCGCGCAGGCCCCGGTTCGGCGGGCTTGTGTACCAGCCCTCCGCGTAGGCGGCGTCGGCCTGGAGCGCGGCCTTGGCGCCTTCGAGGAAGACGAAGTTGTGCCGGGAGCACTTGGCCGAACCCTGAAACGGCAGGATGCGGGGTACCATGTCGGGGTAGAGGGCGCCCCAATGGTAGGTCTGCAGGGCGCCCATCGACCAGCCGGTCACCAGCACCAGCGTTTCGATGCCGAAATGCTCGGTGACGAGGCGGTGCTGGGCCGTGACGTTGTCGTAGGCCGTGACGTTGGGGAATCTTGGCCCGTTCCAGGGCGCCGGCGTATTGCTCGGCGAGGACGACAGCCCGTTGCCGAACATGTTCGGGATGATGATGAAGTACCTGTCCGGGTCGAGGGCCTTGCCGGGACCGATCAGCCATTCGTTCTCGGTGTGCTGGCCCGAGTACCAGGTCGGGTAGACGATGGCGTTGTCCTTGGCGGCATTGAGGGTGCCGAAGGTCTTGTAGGCGAGCCGGGCATCGCGCAGCGTCTTGCCGCACTGGAGGACGAAGTCACCGAGCTCGAAGATCTCGTAATCGACCATTCCGACCTCCGTCAGACCGAGAGGAAGCGCGCGACCTGGGACTCGTCGATGTCGGCGCGCAGGGACTCGTGCACGATCACGCCGTTCTCGATGACCAGAACCCGGTCGGCGACGTCGAGGGCGAAGCTCAGCACCTGCTCGGAGACCACGATGGAGAGGCCTCGGTCGTCTCGGATCTTCTTGAGGGTGCGGCCCATCTCGCGGATGATCGAGGGCTGGATGCCCTCGGTCGGCTCGTCGAGGAGGAGGACCTTGGGCCGGCTCGCCAGCGCGCGGGCGATGGCGAGCTGCTGCTGCTGGCCGCCCGAGAGATTGCCGCCGCGCCGGCCCTTCATCTCCAGCAGCACCGGGAACATGGTGTAGAGATCCTGCGGCACCCGGCGCTCGTGGGTGACGGTCAGCCCCGTCTCGATGTTCTCCTGCACGGTCATGGCCGAGAAGATCATGCGGCCCTGCGGCACGTAGGCGAGACCGCGTGCCACGCGCTGGTGGCTCTTCAGGGCGCCGACATCCGCACCGTCGACCCGGATCGAGCCGGATTTCACCGGCACGATCCCCATCAGGGTCTTCATCAGCGTGGTCTTGCCCATGCCGTTGCGGCCCATCACGGCGACGATCTCGCCGGGCGCCACCGCGATGTCGAGGCCGTGCAGAACCTCGCTCTGGCCATAGGCCGAATGCAGGTCGCTGATCGCCAGCATCGGCTGGACGCCACCCTGACGATGAGGCGCGGGGGAGGAGGCAGGCGCGGTCTGGAGCATGAGCCTGTTTCCCTCAATGGCCGAGATAGACTTCGATGACCTTGGGGTCGTTCTTGACCCGCTCCATCGACCCCTCCGACAGGACCTTGCCCTGGTGCAGCACGGTGACCCGGTGGGCGATGTCCTCGACGAACTTCATGTCGTGCTCGATCACCAGGACCGAGCGGCCTTTGATGATCTCGTTGAGGAGTTCGGCGGTCTTGATGCGCTCCCCGACGCTCATGCCGGCCACCGGCTCGTCGAGCATCAGCAATTCCGGGTCCTGGATCAGCAGCATGCCGATCTCGAGCCACTGCTTCTGGCCGTGGCTGAGGAACTCGGCCCGCTCCAGGAGCTGGTCCTTAAGGAAGATCATGCTGGCGACCTCCTCGATGCGGTCGCGGACCTGGGCGTCGCGCTTGAAGGTCAGCGCCCCGAACACCGAGCGGCCGCGCGGATAGGAAATCTCCAGGTTCTCGAAGACGGTGAGGTCATCGTAGATCGACGGCGTCTGGAACTTGCGGCCGACACCGGCCAGCACGATGGCGCTCTCGGACAGCTTGGTCAGTTCCTGGCCCTTGTACTTGATCGAGCCGGAGCTGGCCTTGGTGCGGCCGCAGATGAGGTCGAGCACCGTGGTCTTGCCGGCGCCGTTGGGACCGATGATGACCCGGATCTCGTTGGGATCGACGTAGAACGAGACGTCGTTGACCGCCTTGAAGCCGTCGAACGAGACGGTGAGGGATTCCACCGCCAGCAGGAAGTCCTTCTCGGCCGGATCGGCGCCGATGAGGTGCGAGGGCAGGATGGCTGCGTTCATCGGAGATCCTACTCGGCCGCGTGGGACAGGGCGACGGCGGGCGCGGGCTCGAGAGCCTTCACGCGCCGGGTCAGGCGGGGCTCGACATAGGTGCGGTAGATGCCCGCCAGACCGTTGGGGAAGGCCAGCACCACGAGGATGAACAGGCCGCCGAGGCCGAACAGCCAGAGTTCCGGGAAGCTCTCCGAGAAGGTGGTCTTGGCCCAGTTGACCAGGAGCGTGCCCCAGACCGCGCCGAACAGGGACAGGCGCCCGCCGACGGCGGCGTAGATCACCATCTCGATCGACGGCACGATGCCGACGAAGGAGGGCGACATGAACCCGACCTGGAGGGTGAACATCGCGCCCCCGATGGCGGCGAACACAGCCGCGAGGCAGAACGCGAAGGTCTTGAAGCTCGCCACCTGGTAGCCCGAGAACCGGACCCGGTCCTCCTTGTCGCGCATGGCGAGCAGGATGCGCCCGAGCTTCGACTTCTTCACGGCCTGCGCGAACAGGATGCAGGCGACGAGCAGGCCGGCGTTGACGAAGTAGAGGATGTTGTGGGCGCTGTCGGTGCGGATGTCCCAGCCGTGCAGGGTGCGCAGATCGGTGATGCCGTTGATGCCGCCGGTGTAGCCCTGCTGGCCGACGATCAGGATCGTCAGGATGGCGGCGATGGCCTGGGTGATGATGGCGAAGTAGGTGCCGCCGACGCGGCGGCGGAACATCGCCGTGCCGATGACGAAGGCAAAGAAGGCCGGCACCACCAGCACCGCGATCAGCGTGAAGGGCAGGCTGCTGAAGGGCTTCCAGAACCACGGCAGTTCGGTGATCTGGTTCCAGTCCATAAAGTCGGGAATGCCCGGGGTCGACTGGATCTTGGTATTCTCGACGCTGGACGCTTCGAGCTTCAGGTACATGGCCATCAGGTAGCCGCCGAGGCCGAAGAACACGCCCTGGCCGAGCGAGAGGATGCCGCCGAAGCCCCAGCAGATGACCAGGCCGAGGGCCACGAACGAATAGGTCAGGTACTTGCCGACGAGGTTGAGCCGGAAGGCGTCGAGCAGCATCGGCAGCAGGATGAAGATGACGCCGACGAGGAGCGCCAGGCTCACCCATTCCATCGGCTTCATGAACGGGTTGTCGTTGACGATCGTCTTGGGTGTGGAGCGGGTCATGACGTTCAGGCTCCTCAGCGCCGGACCTTGAGGGTGAAGAGGCCCTGGGGCCGCAGCATCAGGATGCCGACCACCGCCAACAGCGTGAGCACCTTCGCGGTGGAACCCGAGAGGAAGAATTCGAGGGTCGATTGCGTCTGCGAGATCGAGAAGGCGGACGCGATGGTGCCGAGCAGCGAGGCGGCGCCGCCGAACACCACGATCAGGAAGGTGTCGACGATGTAGAGCTGGCCGGAGGTCGGCCCGGTCGAGCCCACCATGGTGAAGGCCGAACCGGCGATACCCGCGATGCCGCAGCCGAGGCCGAAGGTGAGGCGGTCGACCCGTTCGGTATCGATGCCGACGGCGCCCGCCATGGCGCGGTTCTGCACCACGGCGCGAACCTGGGCGCCGAAGCGCGAGCGGTACATCAGGAGGGCGACGCCGACGGTGATCAGCGTCGTGATGGCCATGACGAACATGCCGTTGATCGGGATCTCGATGGTGTCGGTGACCTGCACCGAGCCGATCAGCCAGGACGGCAGCTCGACGCCGACCTCACGGGCACCAAAGATCGAGCGGTAGGCCTGCTGCAGGATCAGCGACAGGCCCCAGGTGGCCAGCAGCGTATCGAGCGGGCGCTTGTAGAGGTGGCGGATCAGGGCCCATTCCACCAGCATCCCGAGCGCCCCCGAGGCCAGGAAGGCGAGCGCCATCGCGATGAAGAAGTAAGCCGGGAACAGGGCCGGCAGTTGGGTCTGGAAGAAGCCCGAGCAGAGATAGGTCATGTAGGCGCCGAGGATCATGAACTCCCCGTGCGCCATGTTGATCACCCCCATCTGGCCGAAGATGATCGCCAGCCCGAGCGCCATCAGCACGTAGACCGAAAACAGGATCAGTCCGGCAAAGCCCTGCATCGCGAAGATCGCGCCGAGATCACCGAGCGAGTAGTCACCGAACATGGGTCCGTTCTCCGAAGGATGCCGCGCGTGTCGTGCAAGCATCAGGCCGTCGCGGACAGACGCGCCCTCTCACGAGACGCGCTCCCTCCCCCTCATGGAGGGGTAGGGGTGGGGGTGGCGCCGCCAGCCTCCGCCGGTCGAGGGTCACCCAACCACCCCCACCGCCAACTCCTCCCCACAAGGGGGAGGAGGGCACGTTGGAGCCCTACTGGTAGCCCTTGGGGAACGGGTCGGGCTTGATCAGTTCGGGGCTGGTGTAGACGATCTCGAACTGGCCATCCGGCAGGGCCTTGCCGACGCGGGTCTTCGACCAGAGGTGGTGGTTCGGATCGACCCGGACGTAGCCTTCCGGCGCGTCCTTGTATTCGAGCCCCGGCGAGGCGGCGACGACCTTGTCGACATCGAACGAGCCGGCCTTCTCGCAGGCCATCTTCCACAGGTGGGGCCCGAGATAGGCGGCCTGGGTGACGTCGCCGATGACGGTCTTCTCGCCCCACATCTTCTTGAAGGCGGCGACGAAGGCCTTGTTGTTCTCGTTCTCGATCGACTGGAAGTACTTCATGCAGGAATAGGCGCCGGCGATGTTGTCGCCGCCGATGCCGTCGATCTCGTCTTCCGTCACCGAGATCGTCAGGAGGATCTGCTTCGACAGGTCGATGCCGGCGGCCTTGAGCTGCTTGTAGAACGCCACGTTCGAGCCGCCGACCACGTCGGCGAAGATCACCTTCGGCTTGGTGAGCTTGATCTTGTTGATCACCGAATTGAACTGGGTGTGGCCGAGAGGGAAGTACTCCTCGCCGACGACCTTGCCCTTGAGCACGTTCTCGACGTGCTTTCGGGCGATCTTGTTCGAGGTGCGCGGCCAGATGTAGTCCGACCCGATGAAGAAGAACGAATCGCCGCCCTTCTCCTTGTGAACCCAGTTGAGGCCGGCGAGGATCTGCTGCGTGGCTTCCTGGCCGGTGTAGAAGACGTTCTTGGACTGCTCCAGGCCCTCGTAGAAGGTCGGGTAGTACAAGAGGCCGTTATACTGCTCGAACACCGGCAGCGCGGCCTTGCGGGAGGCCGAGGTCCAGCAGCCCATCACGGCGGCGCAATGGTCGTTGACCAGGAGCTTCTTCGCCTTCTCGGCGAAGGTCGGCCAATCGGAGGCGCCGTCCTCCTGGATGATCTTGATCTTGCGGCCGAGCACGCCGCCCGCCTCGTTGATCTGCGAGATCGCGAGCTTCTCGGCCTGAATCGAGCCGGTCTCGGAGATCGCCATGGTGCCGGTGGCCGAGTGCAGGATGCCGACCGTCACCTCGGTGTCGGTCACGGCGAGGCCGGTGGTGTTCACCGCCGACGTCGCCGGTCCCGCCGCGAAGCTCATGCGCGGCATCAGGGCGATCGCCGGAGCGCCGGCGAGCCCCATCAGAAGCCTGCGCCGCAGCGCCGATTGCAGGCCCTTGCCCTTGTCCTCTGCCATCGTGCCCAAACCCCTGTCGGTCGTCGCGCGGCGCTCGGGACGGCCGCGGATCGACGGAGCGGAGGCTAGGCTGCAGGGTGCCGTGCGGCCTATACGCTGTATTGCGTATGTCGGAGCCCGGCGCACAGGCCCATGCTGGTGAACTTGCTCGCGCGAGTCCGTGGCCCGGACCGCGCCGTCCGAAGCGCCGGGCCGCGCCCGGCATCGGGGCACGGTCCTTGCTAAGCTGGGGACGACGGACCGCCATCGTCACGGACGGGCCGGGATGCCGCGCCATCCCCCGTGCCGCATGATACCGTCCACCCCGAAGACGATGACCGAGCACCAGCGTATCCTGCCGATCCGGCGCGACTACAATCGCCTCGTCGCCGACGAGACGCTGGAGGATTATGCGCTCCGCTTCACCGCCAAGAAGGCGCGGCGGTGGTCGGGCTTCCGGGTCGCCCAGACGGCGCTCGGCTCCCTCTCGTTCCTGGCCCTGGAGGCGATCGGCGGCACCCTGGTGCTGAGTGTCGGGTTCACCAACACCCTGGCAGCACTCCTGCTGGTGAGCGCCATCATCTTCGCCACCGCGACGCCGATCAGCCTCTACGCCGCCCGCTACGGCGTCGACATCGACCTCCTCACCCGGGGCGCCGGCTTCGGGTATATCGGCTCGACGGTGACCTCGCTGATCTACGCGAGCTTCACCTTTCTGTTCTTCGCCATTGAGGCCGCCATCATGGCCCTGGCGCTGGAGCTGTGCTTCGGGCTGCCGCCGAGCCTCGGCTACCTCGTCAGCGCCCTCGCGGTGATCCCGCTGGTGATCTACGGCATCGCGATGATCAGTCGCTTCCAGCTCTGGACGCAGCCGGTCTGGATCGTGCTCAACCTCGTGCCGCTCGCCTGCATCGCCTTCGCCGGGGACGCGCCGGTGGCGACCTGGCTCGACCATCCGGGCAGCGACGGCCTCGGCGGCTTCGATTGGCCCCGCTTCGGTCTCGCCTCGGGCATCCTGCTGGCGCTGCTGGCCCAGGTCGGCGAGCAGGTCGACTTCCTGCGCTTCGTGCCGGAGCGCGAACCCGGCCGTTCGGCCCGCTGGTGGGCGGCGGTGCTGGGTGCCGGCGGCGGCTGGATCCTGCCCGGGATGCTCAAGATCCTGCTCGGCTCGTTCCTCGCCGTGCTCGCCCTCGCGCACGGGGTGCCCGCCGAGCATGCCGCCGAGCCGACGCGGATGTACGCGGTGGCCTTCGGCTACGTGGTCTCCCCCGGGGTCGGCGCCGTGGCGCTGATGACGCTGTTCGTGGTGGTGTCGCAGCTCAAGATCAACGTCACCAACGCCTATGCGGGCTCCATCGCCTGGTCGAACTTCTTCTCGCGCCTGACGCATAGCCACCCGGGCCGGGTCGTCTGGCTGGTGTTCAACGTCGCCATCGCGCTCCTGCTGATGGAGCTCGGCATCGACAAGACCATCGCCAGCACGCTCTCGCTCTACGCCGTGGTGGTGTCGGCCTGGGTCGGCGCGCTCGCGGCGGACCTCGCCATCAACAAGCCATTCGGCCTGTCCCCGCCCGGCATCGAGTTCAAGCGCGCCCATCTCTACGCCATCAATCCCGTCGGCACCGGCGCCATGGCGCTGGCGATCCTCACGGGGTTCGTGGCCCATGCGGGCTGGATCGAGGGGATGGCCGTGCCGTTCGCGCCGCTGCTGGCGCTGACCGTCGCCGTCGCGGGGGCGCCCGCGATCGCGCTCGCCACCGGCGGGCGCTACTATCTCGCCCGAACTCCGCGGACCGACTGGCACGGTGCGTCCGGAATCACCTGCCGCGTCTGCGAGCACCCGTTCGAGCCGGAGGACATGGCCCAGTGCCCCGCCTACGCGGCTCCGATCTGCTCCCTGTGCTGCTCGCTCGACGCCCGCTGCGGCGATCTCTGCAAGCCGCACGGGCGCCTGGAGGCCCAGGCCCAGGCGGTGCTCGCGCGCGTCGCCCCGGCCCGCACCGCCGCCTGGATCGGCGCGCCGCTGGGGCGCTACCTCGCGCTGATGCTGACGCTGGTGGCGGCGATCGCGCTGATCCTCGGTATCGTGCATGCGGGCGCCAGCGCCGAGCATCCCGAACACCGCGCGGTGCTCGGCGCGGCGCTGACCAGCGTGTTCCTGATCCTCATCGTGATCCTGGGCATCGTCGCCTGGCTGTTCGTTCTGGCGCAGGAGAGCCGGCGGGTCGCCCTCGAGGAGACTGCGCGCCAGACAGGGCTCTACCAGGCCGAGATCGAGGCCCATAAGATCACCGATGCCAAGCTGCAGCAGGCCAAGGAGACGGCGGAGGCCGCCAATCTCGCGAAAAGCCGCTACGTGGTCGGCATCAGCCACGAGTTGCGCACGCCCCTGAACGCGGTGCTGGGCTACGCGCAGCTGCTGGAGGGCGACCCCAGCATCCCGGCCCCGCGCCAGAACGGCATCCGGGTCATCCGGCGCTCGGCCCAGCACCTGTCGGGCCTGATCGACGGCCTCCTCGATATTTCCCGGATGGAGGCGGGTCGCCTCCAGATCCACCGCAACGAGGTACGTCTCGCCGACTTCCTCGACCAGATCGTCGACATGATCCGGCTCCAGGCGCAGGGCGCTGCCCTCGATTTCCGCTTCACCCGACCCGAGGCCCTGCCGGCGGTGGTCGCCACCGATGAGAAGCGTCTGCGCCAGATCCTGCTCAACCTCCTGTCGAACGCGATCAAGTTCACCCCCGCCGGCACGGTCACCCTGGATCTGACCTACCGCAATCAGATCGCGGTGTTCACGATCAGCGACACCGGCCTCGGCATCCGCCGGGACGATCTGGAGCGCATCTTCGAGCCGTTCGAGCGCGGCTCGCTGGCGGCCGCGCGCTCGACGCCCGGCACCGGCCTGGGGCTGACCATCGCGCACCTGCTGGCCCAGGTGATGGGCGGCGAGATCACTGTCGAGAGCGAGGTCGGGCGCGGCACCCGCTTTCGCGTGCGCCTGATGCTGGCCTCGGTGGCCCGGCCGAAGCCCGTTCTGGCCGCACCCGCGAGCGCGCCGGTGCGGGCCTATGCGGGCGCCCGGCGCACCATCCTGGTGGCCGACGACGATGCGGCCCATCGCGGGCTGATGCGCGACATCCTCGAACCCCTCGGCCTGGTGGTGTGGGAGGCCGGCGACGGCCCGGCCTGCCTCGCCCTGGCGGAGACCCGGCCGCCGGACCTGTTCCTCCTCGACATCGCCATGCCGGGCATGAGCGGCTGGGTGCTGGCCAAAGCGCTGCGGGAGGCCGGCCACACCGCCCGCATCGCCATGATGTCGGCCAACGTCCACGAGATCAGCCCCGTGCGGGGTGACGACGCGCCCCACGACGCGATCATCGCCAAACCCTTCGACCTGCGCGACTTCCTTGAATGCGTCACCGGCCTGCTCGGCCTCGCCTGGACCGCGCAGGAGCCTCCCGGGATCGACGCCGCCGCACCGACGCCGGAGGCGTCCCCGGCCCCGCGGCCCGGGCAGGTGGCCGATCTCCTGCGCCTCGTGCGGATCGGCCACGTGCGCGGGATCGAAGCCAAGCTGGCCGAGATGGAGGCCGAGGCGGACGCCCCGATGGCCTTCATCGTGCAGATGCGGGGCCTCGCCGCCGCCTTCGACCTGCGCCGGGCCCGCACCGTGCTGGAAGCCCTGAGCCCTCCGCAGGACGTGGCGGAAGGCGTGTCGGATGTCTGAAGCCCAGCGCGACATCGTCCTCGTGGTGGACGATTCCCCCGAAACCCTGAGCTTCCTCACCGAGGCGATCGAGCGCTCGGGCGCCACCGTCCTGGTGGCGGTGGCGGGCGACCTCGCCCTGGCGCTGGTCGACGAGATCACCCCCGACGTCATCCTGCTCGACGCGATGATGCCCGGCATGGACGGGTTCGAGACCTGCCGTCGCCTCAAGGCGAAGGGCCATCTCGCCCACGTGCCGGTGATCTTCATGACCGGCCTGTCGGAGACCGAGCACATCGTGAAGGGCCTGGAGGCCGGCGGCGTCGACTACGTGACGAAGCCGATCGCCCCCGACGAGATCCTGGCCCGCATCCGGGTCCATCTCGCCGGCGCCCGTGCGGCCCAGAGCGCGCGGGCGGCCCTCGACACCACCGGCCGCACCCTGTTCGCAGTGGACCGCGACGGCGCGGTCCGGTGGTGCACGCCCCAGGCCGCGCGCCTGCTCGGCGGGGTCACCGAGCCCGGCGCGCCCCTGGGCCTGCCGCCACAGGGCGGGGCCTGGCTAAAGGCCTGCCTGGGGGGCGCGTCCACCGCCCCTCTGAGCCTCGTGGACCGGGCAGGCACCGCCTACACCTTGAGCTTCATCGGCGGCACCGGCGACGAGATCCTGCTGCGGCTGGCCCGGGACGGCACCCAGGCCGGCCTGGAGCGCCTGCGCCTGCGCCTGCGCGTCACTGGGCGCGAGGCGGAGGTGCTGCTCTGGCTCTCGCGGGGCAAATCCAGCCGCGACATCGGCGAGATCCTGGGCTTGAGCCCCCGCACGGTGACCAAGCACCTCGAGGGCATCTACGAGAAGCTCGGAGTCGAGAATCGCACGGCTGCGTCAGTCATCGCCGCACGCCACCTGCAGGATCTCGATTGAGGGTCTCCCGGTCGGGCCGTGGGCCGGATATTTGTGCGGTCGGCCCTCGCTTTGGCGCGGCGGCACCCGATCTATCCCATGAGAGACAGCTGGGAGCTTCGCAATGAACTGGATGACGTGGTTGGTCGGCCGTTGCGTGGATCTCACGGAGCGCGTCGTCCCGGGTCTCGACCGGCGTGAGCCGGGCCGAACGGGTGGGACCCAGAGCCTGCGGGGCCGGGTCCGGGGTTCAGGCTCGGAACCGACTGTGATCCAGCCGGCAATCGGAGCCCGGCCGGATTGACGGGCGGCACGTCCGCTCAGGCGAGCGCCCGGGCGGCGGCGCCGGCCTTGCGCACGGAGCCGTCGACATCGTGGGCGGCCTGGGCGATGCCGTCCATGCTCTGTCGGACCTGCTCGACGCTCTGAGCGGCGGTCTGCATGTTCACCGACATGTCGCGTGTCACCGCCGCCTGTTCGGTGACCGCCGACGAGACGCTGAGTGAGATCTCGCTGAGATGCGCGATTGTGCGGGCGATGGCCTCGATGGCGTTCACCGCCTGGCTGGTGGAGGTCTGAACCGCCGCGATCTGGGTCCCGATCTCCTCCGTTGCCCGCGACGACTGGTTGGCCAGGGCCTTCACCTCGCTGGCGACCACCGCGAAGCCCCGGCCGGCCTCGCCGGCGCGGGCGGCCTCGATGGTGGCGTTGAGCGCAAGCAGGTTGGTCTGGTCGGCAATCGAGCGGATCACCGAAACCACTTCGCCGATCTTGGTTGCGGCCGAGGTCAGGCCCGCGACGATCCCGCCGGCCTCTTCCGCCCGGATCACGGCCTCGTCGGAAGCGGCCTTCGCCTCGACGGCGTGGCGATTCAATTCCTCGATCGAGGCCGAAAATTCCTCGGCACCGGCCGCCACGGCCTGCACGTTGCCCGAGGTCAGGGCCGCGGCCTCGGCGGTGGTGCTCGCCTGGCGGCTGACCTCGGCGATGGAGTCGGTGATGCCGCCGAGGTCCCGGTCGATGGCGCGCTGGCCCTCGAGGCGGCGGAGGCGATCGGCGACCTGATGGGTCACGTCGTTGGCGAACTTGACCACCGCCACGGGCTTACCGTCCGGACCGAGGACCGGATTGTAGGCCCCGTAGATCCAGACCTCGCGTCCGCCCTTGGCCATGCGGCGAAACTCGCCGGCCTGGTACTCGCCGCTGGCGAGCGCCTTCCAGAAGGCCGCATAGGCCGGCGTGTCCCGGTCCTCGGGCGCCATGAATTGCCTGTGGTGCCGACCCTTGATCTCGTCCAGGGTATAGCCGAGCGCGGCGAGGAAATTCGGGTTGGCATCGGTGACGAGGCCGTCGGGCGTGAAGTGGATCACCGCCTGCGAGCGGTTGATCGCCGCGATCTGGCCCTCGTAGGCCGCGTTGCGCCGGGTCTGCTCGGTGATGTCGGTCGCGAACTTGACCACCTTCACGGGCTTGCCGTGCCGGTTGAGGATCGGGTTGTACGACGCCTGTATCCACCGGCTGCGCCCGTCCTTCGCGATCCGGCGAAACTCCCGGCTCTGGAACTCACCCCGGCGCAGGCTGTCCCAGAACTGGCGATAGGCGACGGTCTCTCGCTCCTCGGGCGCGACGAACAGGCTGTGGTTCTGGCCACGGACCTCGTCCAGCGTGTACCCGACCAAGTCGAGGAAGATCTTGTTCGCATCGCGAACCGTCCCATCCATTTCGAACTCGATCCGACCCTGCGATCGATCGAGTGCGGCCAAGGTGGCGCGAAGACTTGATCCCAGCATGTGGTCTTCTCTTACCCGGTCGGCGAAGCGAAAGGCGTCGCCAAATCTATCCCCGGCGCACCGTACCATATGGGAATTATAATTGTAAAATTCGTATTAAAAACAATAATCATTCCGCTGTTCTCGGCGTATGAGCTGTCTTTCGTTGAAATTCGACATTGCCTGGCCCAATCCCCCGCCCGCCGACGATAGGGTCGGTTGCAGGTGCGGGCTTGTAGTTGGGGGGCATTTCTCGGCGCGGGGCTTGCCGGTTCCCGTGCCAAGGCTGGCCCGCGTCCGGGGCCGTGACATCCGGCCGGACCTGCAACCGCGGCGTTTCGGGATGAACCTTGCCGGAATGAACCTTGCCGGAATGAACCTTGGCCGCCCCCTCGTGCGTTAGGCCGTCGATGACCCATTCCGATTCGAGCCGCACGAAGAGTCGATCGATGCCCCGCCGCACTTCCGTGACGATCAGATCCGCAGACGCCCGGCGGAAAGGCGAAGTCCTGCGCACCGCGCTCTGCGCCGTCGCCCTGGCGAGCCCGCTGCTAGCATCGCCAAGCCGGGCGCAGACCGCGCCGGTTGCACCCGCTCCGACTGCCACAACCCCGCCTGCCGCGACCCTCACCAAGGTGGCGAGCTTCGAGCATCAGGTGACCGGCGTCACCGTCTCGAAGGACGGACGCATCTTCGTCAACTTTCCGCGATGGACCGAGGACACCGAGGTATCGGTGGCCGAACTCAAGGATGGCAAGCTGGTGCCGTTCCCGGACGCGGCCTGGAATTCCTGGCGCAACGCCAAGAAGGACGAGGTCACGGCCAAGGACCATTGGGTCTGCGTCCAGAGCGTGGTCGCCGGTCCCAACGGCAATCTCTGGGTGCTCGATCCGGCCGCCCCCGCCATGGCGGCCCTGGTGCCCGGCGGTGCCAAGCTGGTCGAGATCGACCTGAAGACCAACCAGCCGGCCCGCACCATCGCATTCGACGACAGCGTGGCGCCCCAGGGCTCCTACCTCAACGACGTGCGCTTCTCCCCCGACGGCAAGACCGCCTACCTCACCGATTCCGGCGCCCGGGGCGCTCTGGTGGTGGTCGACCTCGACAGCGGCCGCGCGCATCGGGTGCTCGACGGCGATCCCGCGACGCAGCCCGACCCAAGCGTCACCGTGACCTATGACGGCAAACCCCTGCGCCGCCCGGACGGGCGCGGCGTCGAGTTCGCGGCCGATGGCATCGCTCTCTCCCCCGACGGCAAGACGCTCTACTGGCAGGCGATCAAGGGCAAGACGCTCTACAGCCTGCCAACCGAGACGCTCGCCGGCAGCATCACCACGGCGCTGATGCCGGCGGCCCTCGCGGACAAGAGCGTGGCCGGCCGGATCGAGCCCGTGGGCGAGAACGGCCCGGCGGACGGGCTGATCATCGCCCGCACCGACGGCCGGATGTACGTGACGTCGCCGCAGGATGATTCGATCAAGGTCCGCGACCTGTCGGGCAAAGGGAACAGCCTGAGCACCGTCGTGCAGGACAAGCGCCTGCGCTGGCCCGATACCTTCGCGGAAGGACCGGACGGCACGCTCTACGTCACGACCTCGCACATCCAGGACTCGGCCTTCTACAAGCCGGACGCGCCGGCAGCCCTGCCGACCGAGTTGTGGAGTTTCAAACCCACGGCCGTGGAGGCGACCGGCGCGACAGGCGCTCCCGCGACCCCCGCCCCGCGCTGAGGCCTGTCACCCCGAGGCCTATCAACCCGAGGATTGGCGCACGCCGAGGCCCAACGCATCGGCCGGCGCCAGCCGGTGCGTCCCCTTGCCCTTCCAACCGTTCCGGAACCGGATGCCGACGATTCGACGACGCACGTTCCTCGGCACCGCTCTGGCGGCGGTTAGCCTGTCGGCCACCCGCGTCGCGGCTGCGCCGATCCTGCGCAGCGACGACCCGCGCTTTTCCGCGGTGGTGGCGCCTGACACGCCCCTGCGCACCCTCTACGCGGCCGGGCGCTGGTGCGAGGGCCTGTGCTACGCACCGGCCCTCGGCGGCCTGATCGTCAGCGACGTTCGGGCCAACCGGATGCTGCGCATCGGCGACGATGGCGCAACGCAGGTCTTCCGCGATCCGTCGAACAACGCCAACGGCAACGCCCTCGACGGCGAGGGCCGGCTCGTCACCTGCGAGCACCGGGGCCGGCGCGTGGTGCGGCGCGAGCCGGATGGGCGCCTCACGGTGCTGGCGGAGACCTATGAGGGCCGGCCGCTCAATTCCCCCAACGATGCCGCCCTGGCGCCGGACGGCGCGATCTGGTTCACCGATCCGGTCTTCGGCATCACCATGCCGGACGAGGGCCTGATGGCAGCACCCGCCCAGGCAGCCCGGCGGGTCTATCGGATCGATCCCGGCTCCGGGCGGGTCGAGTCGATGACCGACGCGGTGGGGCAGCCCAACGGGATCGTGTTCAGCCCGGATGGCACACGCCTCTATGTCAGCGACACCAGCGCGGCCCTGAAGAACCCCGAGGGCGCCCGGACGATCCTGACTTTCCCCGTCGAGCGGGGGCGCCGGCTCGGCAACCCCCGGGTGTTCGCCACCGTGGAGGCCGGCGTTCCGGACGGGCTCGCGGTCGATGCCGGGGGCCGGCTCTACGCGGCCTGCTTCGACGGCGTGCGGGTGTTCGATTCCGACGGGACCCGGCTGGGCCGCATCGCCACCGCCACCGATGCCGCCAACGTCGCCTTCGGGGGACCGGACGGCAACCGCCTGTTCATCGGCGCCGGCCCGATCGTCCACGCCATCGACCTCGCGGTCCGCGGCCCCGCCCGGGGCTGACCCGTCTCATCTCCCGTCCGAACCGGAACCCCGCCATGACGCTCGCTCGCCGTGATCTCCTCGCCGCCGGCCTCACCGGCGCGGCGGCTCTCTCCCTCGGATCCGAAGCGCGGGCGGCGGCGGAGGCGCCGGTCACCACGGAACGCACCACCGGCGGCCTCGAACTCGCCTTCACGGCGGATGCGCCCTCGACCCCCACGGGCCTCGCCATCTCGGCGCAGGGCCGGCGCTTTGTGATGATGCCGCGCTTCGACGCGACGGTGCCCTACACGCTGGGCGAAGTGCTGCCGGACGGCGCGGTCCGGCCCTATCCGGACCTTGCCACCAACCAGCCCGACCCGGATCAGCCGCAGGCGCGTCTGTTCCACGTGCCCAACGGCGTCTTCGACCGCGACGATACCCTGTGGTGCCTCGATGCCGGCCTGCCGGACGGCTCCGGCCCGCCGGTGAAGGGCGGCGCGAAGCTCGTGCAGATCACCCTCTCGGACAACCGTATTCGTCGGGTGGTGCCGCTGGACGCGGGTATCACCCCGACCTCCTCGCTCAACGATCTGCGGGTGGACATTCGCGACGGGTACGCCCGGGCCTACATCACCGATCAGGGCCAGGACGGGGAGGGCGCCATCCTGGCGGTCGACCTCGCGACGGGCCGAGTGGTGCGACGCCTCGCGGGCCACGCCAGCACCAAGTCGCAGAAGGGACTCCTCAAAATCGTCGAGGATCGTGCCGTGGTGCAGCGGAAGGGGGACGGGCCGCCGCGCCCGGTCCAGGGCGGCGCCAATGGCATCGCCCTCAGCCCGGACGGTCGTCGCCTTTACTACGCGCCCCTGATCGGACGCCGACTCTACGCGGTGGAGACCGCCGCGCTCCTCGATCCCGAGACCAGCGATGCCGGGGTGGCGGCCGGGGTCGAGGACCTTGGCGAGAAGGGCATGACCGGTGGTCTCACCACCGATTCGAAGGACCGGGTCTACCTCGCCATGCAGGAGTTCAACGCGGTCGGCCGCCGCGATCCCGACGGCACCGTCACCCTCATCGCCTCGGACCCGCGCCTGATCTGGGCCGATACGTTCTGGATCACGCCCGATCGCTGGCTCCACATCTCGTCCGCCCAGGTGAATCGGCGCCCGGAATACAACGTCGGCCAGGATCTCCAGAAACCGCCCTACGCCATCCTGCGGATGCGCATCGACGCCGACCCGGCCTGACCGCCCAAGGCAGTCCCTCGGGATGGCGAAGCCGGCGAGTAAAACCAGTCGGGCGCAATGCACTCATGGGTTGCAACACACCCTTAAGACTCATCCCTTATCACGGACTCGTGACACAGGCGGCAGGGTCGGGAGATGCAGCAGCGAAGCACGACGATCGACGCAGTCCGGGGGATCTGCCTCGTCAACATCTTCGTCAATCACATCGAGAACGGCTATCTTACCAACCTGTCACCTTCGGGGCTCGGATTCTCCGACAGCGCAGACATCTTCGTGCTGCTCAGCGGGATTTCTGTTGCGTTGGCAGCCCGGCAGACCGAAGCACGCTGCTTTGGGGAGATCGTCGTACACCTCTGGCGGCGCGCAGCCTACATCTATGGGTTTGAGGTCCTTCTCGTTCTGGCAACCCTGGGTCTCCTCTCGGCGATCTTTGCCCTCCGCGGCGTGGAAGGGATTCATGCCCCGGAGACGCGTCTGCTTCGGGATTACGGCCTTCGCGACCTCCTCTGGCACGCGCTGACGATGAGGCAGACGGTCGGATACTCGTCCGTCCTGCGCCTCTACGTCGCCCTGATGCTGCTGGCGCCTTTCCTGCTCCGTCTGGCCGCCTGGCGTTTCTGGGCACCGCTGCCCCTGGGGCTCCTGATCTGGATTCCGGCCGGTCACTTCGCATGGGTCATCCCGAACAGCCTGACGGGTGCGCCTTTCGCCCTGACAATCTTGCCCTGGACCCTGCTGTTCGCGATCGGGATCGTGGTCGGTCAGGGTATGATCCGCGGCATCGTCCTGCCACACAGCCGGCTCATCACCTGCGTCGCCTTCGCCTTTCTGGCGACCTACCTGATTATCGTCGTTGTGCTGGGCAACATCTGGCCTGCCGTTCACCAATGGGTCACGACGCGCAACGACCACTTCTGGCTCGGCGCGAGCAAGACCTATCAATCCCCTCTCCGGGTCCTGCACGTTCTGGCGCTCGCCTACCTGGTGATGGCATTGCCGAACGCGCCGCTGATTCGCCTGCTGCATCAGATGCCGCGCAACCACCTTCTCGCCCGTCTCGGCTGTCGATCTCTGCCTGTCTTCACCGGTGGCGCTCTCGGGAGCGTCATCGCCAGTGAGGGGCTTGATCTCGCGGCGATCCCACTCAGTGGTGCATGGCTTCCAATGCTCCTCCTTGAGGCCTCAGCGATCGCCCTGTTCGTCGCCCTCGCGCTGCAGCGCGATGGTCACCGGGGCAGGATCTTACAGTGGTTCGCCATCCTACGCCCGCGTCGCGATCGATGCCGTACCGAATCAGCTTGCAGGGAAGAGCCGTCCGCACCGATTCGACCGCAGTTCGTCCTTGGCTGAACGCAGACGCCTATTCCGACCAGCGCAGGGCCGCGGCGGCGGCCAGGGTCCCGATCACGCCCGCGATCAGGCTGAGGGCGCACAGAATGGCGAGCGGCGTTGTGAAGGGTACGGTACCACCGAGGGCTGCTTCGCTCGCCGAGACGCCGAAGATCAGCGTTGGGATCATCAGCGGTAGCACCACCACCGCCAGGATCAGCCCGCCGCGACGGATCGAGGCGGTGAGCGCCGCGCCGACCGCGCCCACGAAAGTCAGCGCCGGGGTTCCCACGAGGAGGGTCAGGGCGGTCGCCGCCATCGCCCGGCCGTCGAGGGCGACGAGGAGGCCGAACAGGGGCGAGGCGAGGGCGAGCGGCAGGCCGGTGGTCAGCCAATGGGCCAGCACCTTGGCGAGCACGATGCCCTCCAGGGGGGCCGGCGAGCCGGTCATCAGGTCGAGGGAACCGTCCTCCTCGTCGGCCTGGAATAGCCGGTCGAGGCCGATCAGGGTCGAGAGCACGGCGGCGAGCCACAGGATCGCGGGGCCGATCCGGGACAGCAGGTTGAGATCCGGGCCGAGGGCGAACGGCACCAGAGCGACGATCATCAGGAAGAACACGAGGGAAAGCGCCCCCGACCCACCGACCCGGGCGGCCAGCGCAAGGTCGCGGGCGACGAGGGCCTTCAGCGCGCGCATCACCACCACACCTCGTCGGCTGCGACCGTGGACCGGGCCGCGCCCGGTGCGGTGGTCCGGGGCGCCTCGATTCGCAATTCCTGCGCGTCCTCCAGGCCGAGAGGCTGATGAGTCGCCGCGATGACGAGGCCGCCCTCGGCCCGGTGGCGTGCCATCATCCCGGCGAGGACCGCCTGAGAGGCCGTATCAAGGGCGGCCGTCGGCTCGTCGAGGAGCCAGAGCGGGCGCCGGCAGACGAGGAGGCGGGCCAGGGCCACGCGCCGGCGCTGGCCGGCGGAGAGATAGCCGACCGGCAGCCGCAGGGCGTGGCCGAGGCCGAGTTCCTCCAGGGCGGCGCGGGGGCTCGCGGTCGGTGCGCCGAGGAGGTCGCGGGCGAAGGCAAGGTTCTCCTCGGCCGTGAGCGGACCCTTCAGGCCGTCGCGATGGCCGACCACGTGCAGGCATTCCGACAGGGTCGCCTCGCCGACCTCCCGCACCGTGACCGTTCCGGACTCGGGCTTGAGCCGGCCGGCCAGCACCGCCAGCAGCGTCGACTTGCCGGCGCCGTTGCGGCCCGTGACCATCAGGGCCGCGCCGGGGCCGAGTTCGAAGGACAGGTCCGAGAAGATGCGGCGGCCTGAGCGGCGGACGGCGAGATCTTGGGCGGTCAGCCGCACGGGGGGTCCTGCATCATGAGCCCGGGATTTTGAGCCTCATCGAACCGGCTACCGGTCGACGTCGCGCCGATGGCCGATCTTGATCACGAGGATGCGCAAGGCGTCGTCCGCGATCGTGGCAATTCCGCGAAAGTCACCGATCGGTATTTCCAGATATTGCCCAACCGAGAGCCCTTCAGGGCTTCGCCAATGGCACGCGAATCGTCCAGTGGCGAGACCCGGTGGCGCAGAAAGCCCAGGATGCGCCTGACCGCCTCACGGTCGAGCTTGGCGAGTTCGCGTTCCACGGAACGCGCGAACGCGCGAACGCGATCCGCCACGCCATAGCGCGACAGCACGTCTTCGAAAGGCATGGTGTCGCTTTCGCCGCTTCGGACGGCCGCGAGGTGCTGCTCGGCGGCCTTGAGGTTCTCCAGGTGCGCGAAATTCTCCAGATGCTCGAGGATGGCATCGCGCGCGTGGTCGTCCTTGCTCCGGCCGGTACGCCGCTCCAGGGCCTTCAGACGGTCTTCGATCTCGAGCGGCCGGCGCAGGGCGAGCATCGGAGGCCCCTTCGCGGGATCAAAGTCCAGCGTGGGCGCCCTCCGCTGGTGAAGGTACGACCGAACAGAACCGTAGCACTGTCAGCCCCCCGGTAGCGGCCAGTTTCGAAGTGTTCTATAACGCGCGCAGGCTGCGCCGCGCGAGTTTCAGGGCGTCCAAATCGCTCTTCGCGCATCATCCTCACTCGGGCACCCCCGGGGCGGCGCGCGCTTCACAGCGCTCCCAGCCGAACACGTGTTTTCGTGGCGCAGGTTATGCCTGCGCGTGTTCGACCAACCGCTCGCGAGGAAATATAACGCCGTGGCATCGCTCGACAGCTTCCAGTCCCGCCAGACCCTGACGGTCGGCGACAAGGCCTATACTTACTACTCGATTCCGCATGCCGAGAAGGCCGGCCTCGCCGACGCCACCGCGCTGCCCTTCTCCATGAAGGTGCTGCTCGAGAACCTGCTGCGCTTCGAGGACGACCGCTCGGTCAAGAAGGACGACATCTCGGCCACCGTCGCCTGGCTCGGCAACAAGGGCAAGACCGAGACCGAGATCGCCTTCCGCCCCTCCCGCGTCCTGATGCAGGACTTCACGGGTGTGCCGGCCGTGGTCGACCTCGCCGCCATGCGTGACGCCATGGTCGCGCTCGGCGGCGACCCCCAGAAGATCAACCCGCTGGTGCCGGTCGATCTCGTGATCGACCACTCGGTCATCGTCGACGAGTTCGGCACCCCGAAGGCGCTGGCCGACAACGTCGCGCTCGAATACTCGCGCAACGGTGAGCGCTACACCTTCCTCAAGTGGGGCCAGTCGGCCTTCGACAATTTCTCGGTTGTCCCGCCCGGCACCGGCATCTGCCATCAGGTCAACCTGGAATACCTGTCGCAGACCGTGTGGACGAAATCGGAAGACGGCACCGAGCTGGCTTATCCGGACAGCCTCGTCGGCACCGATTCGCACACCACCATGGTCAACGGCCTTGCCGTGCTGGGCTGGGGCGTCGGCGGCATCGAGGCCGAGGCCGCGATGCTCGGCCAGCCGCTCTCCATGCTGATCCCGGAAGTCGTCGGCTTCAAGCTGTCGGGCAAGCTGCCCGAGGGCACCACCGCCACCGACCTGGTGCTGACGGTCACGCAGATGCTGCGCAAGAAGGGAGTCGTGGGCAAGTTCGTCGAATTCTACGGCCCCGGCCTCGACGACATGGCGGTGGCCGACCGTGCCACGATCTCCAACATGGCCCCGGAATACGGCGCCACCTGCGGCTTCTTCCCGATCGACCAGAAGACCATCGATTTCCTCACCGTCACCGGCCGCGCCGACGACCGGATCGCCCTGGTCGAGGCCTACGCCAAGGCGCAGGGCATGTGGCGCGACGCACAGACCCCCGATCCGGTCTTCACCGACACTCTGGAGCTCGACATGGGCGACGTGCGCCCATCGCTCGCCGGCCCCAAGCGCCCGCAGGACCGGGTGCTTCTCGACGGTGCCAAGCCCGGCTTCGCCGCCTCCATGGAGACCGAGTTCAAGAAGGCCGCGGACATCGCCCGGCGCTACCCGGTGGAGGGCGCCAATTTCGACATCGGCCACGGTGACGTGGTGATCGCCGCCATCACGAGCTGCACCAACACCTCGAACCCCAGCGTGATGATCGGCGCCGGCCTGCTCGCCCGCAACGCGGTGGCCAAGGGCCTGCGCTCGAAGCCCTGGGTGAAGACCTCGCTGGCACCCGGCTCCCAGGTGGTGGCCGAGTACCTGGAGAGCGCCGGCCTGCAGACACCCCTCGACGCCCTGGGCTTCAACCTCGTCGGCTTCGGCTGCACCACCTGCATCGGCAACAGCGGCCCCCTGCCGGCCCCGATCTCGAAGGCGATCAACGACAACGACGTCGTCGCCGCCGCCGTGCTGTCGGGCAACCGCAATTTCGAGGGCCGGGTGAATCCCGACGTGCGGGCAAACTACCTCGCCTCGCCCCCCCTGGTGGTCGCCTACGCGCTCGCCGGCTCGATGCAGATCGACATCACCACCGAGCCGCTGGGCACGGGCTCGGACGGACAGCCCGTCTACCTGAAGGACATCTGGCCCTCGACCGCCGAGGTGCAGGAATTCATCGAGGCCAACATCACCTCGACCCTGTTCAAGTCGCGCTATGCCGACGTGTTCGGCGGCGACGATTACTGGAAGGCCGTCGAGGTCACCGAGGCCGAGACCTTCAAGTGGGATTCGACCTCCACCTACGTGCAGAACCCGCCCTACTTCGTCGGCATGCAGAAGACGCCGGCCCCGGTGGAGGACGTCATCGACGCCCGCATCCTCGGCCTGTTCCAGGACTCGATCACCACCGACCACATCTCGCCGGCGGGTAACATCCGGGCGAATTCTCCGGCTGGCGCCTACCTGCAGGAACACCAGGTCCGGGTGCAGGACTTCAACCAGTACGGCACCCGCCGCGGCAACCACGAAGTCATGATGCGGGGCACCTTCGCCAACATCCGCATCAAGAATCAGATGGTGCGCGACGCGTCCGGCAACGTGGTCGAGGGCGGCTGGACCCTGTTCCAGCCCACCGGCGAGCGGATGTTCATCTACGACGCCGCGCAGAAGTACCAGGCCGAGGGCACGCCGCTGGTGGTTTTCGCCGGCAAGGAATACGGCACCGGTTCATCGCGCGACTGGGCGGCGAAGGGCACCAAGCTGCTCGGCATCCGCGCCGTGGTGGCCGAGAGCTTCGAGCGCATCCACCGCTCGAATCTCGTTGGCATGGGCATCGTGCCCCTGGTCTTCCAGGGCGAGACCTCCTGGGCCTCGCTGGGCCTGAAGGGCGACGAAACGGTCTCGATCCGGGGCCTGTCGGGCGAATTGAAGCCGCGTCAGACCATGATCGCCGAGATCACCTCCGCCGACGGCACGAAGCGGGAGGTGCCGTTGACCTGCCGCATCGATACCCTCGACGAGCTCGAATACTTCCGCAACGGCGGTATCCTCCCTTACGTGCTGCGCTCGCTCGCGGCGTAAAACTCCCCAGATCGCGATGACGAGGCCTCGCCCCTTCGGGCGAGGCCTTTTTCGTTATCAGACATCTTGAAAGATTTCTCTCAGGTTAATAAATCGGCAGATATCAAACCTAGAGTTTGAATTCTGGCCGGTGCTGCTGGTGGCATCGGTGAACCGAGGAGCGAGACGATGTCGGCGATTTCCTACCCCTGCTATAAGCACAAGAAGGACGTCCGCGGTCAGTGGTACTGGGTCTACTATGCCAAGAACGGTGAAGAGATCTCGAAGAGCAGTGAAAGCTATGTGGCGAAGGCGGATTGCCTGAACGGCATCAAGCTCAACAAGGCTTCGGCCAACGATCCGATCTACGAAGTCTGAGACGACGGGCCGGCGCCCTGCCGGGGCACGCCGCCGCGCCGCGAGGCGGCGTGCCCTCCGCATCCCGCTTGACGCCACGGCGCGCCCGGTCGAAACCGCGACGCATGACGATGCGCCCCATCCTCCTGACCAACGCCACCTTGTGCGACCCGGCCACGGGCCGGCAGGCGCCCGGCCACGTCCTCGTCCGCGACGGCCTGATCCACGATGTCGGCTGGGGGCCGCTGGCCGGAGTGCCGGACGAGGCCGAGACGATCAATTGCGGCGGCTACGTTCTCAGCCCCGGCCTGATCGATCTGCGCGCCTTCGTGGGCGAGCCCGGCGCCGAGCACCGCGAGACCCTGGCGAGCGCCAGCGCGGCGGCCGCGGCCGGAGGCGTCACCACGCTGGTCTGCATGCCGGACACCAATCCCATCATCGACGGGCCGGCCATCGTCGACTTCGTCCTGCGCCGGGCGCGCGACACCGCCAGCGTCCACGTCCTGCCGGCCGCCGCCATCACCAAGGGCCTCGCCGGCCAGGAGATGACCGAGTTCGGCCTGCTGCAGGAGGCCGGCGCCGTGGCCTTTACCGACGGCCTCAAGGCGGTGGCGAACGCCCAGGTCATGCGCCGCGCGCTCACCTACGCCCGCGATTTCGGCGCCCTGCTGATGCAGCACGTGGAGGAGCCGGACCTCGTCGGCGACGGCGTGATGAACGAAGGCGAGATGGCCTCGCGGCTTGGACTGCTCGGCATCCCGCGCGAGGCCGAGACGGTGATGCTGGAGCGTGACATCCGCCTCGTGCGCCTCACGCAAGCCCGATACCACGCGGCGATGATCTCCTGTGCCGATTCGGTCGAGATCGTGCGCCGGGCCAAGGCGGACGGGCTGCCCGTCACCTGCGGCGCCTCGGTGAACAACCTCGTCCTCAACGAGGGCGACATCGGCCATTACCGAACCTTCTGCCGCCTCTCGCCGCCCCTGCGCCACGAGACCGACCGGCTCGCCCTGGTGGCGGCCCTGAACGACGGGGTGATCGACGTCATCGTCTCCGACCACAATCCACAGGATGTGGAGACCAAGCGCCTGCCCTTCGCGGAGGCCGCCGACGGCGCCCTCGGCATCGAGACCCTGCTGGGCGCGGCCCTGCGGCTGGTCCATACCGGCGATGTCGGCCTGCCGCGCCTGCTCGCGGCCCTGACGGCGAACCCCGCCCGCCTGCTCGGACGCCCGGCCGGACGGCTCGCGGCGGGCGCCCCCGCCGACCTTGTGCTGATCGACCCCGACCTGCCCTACGTGCTCGACAAGCGCCAACTGAAGTCGCGCTCGAAGAACTCGCCCTTCGACGAGGCCCGCCTGCAGGGGGCCGCCATCCTGACGATGGTCGAGGGACGGATCGTCTTCCGCGCCCCCGCCGAGACCGAGGCCGCCGCGTGAGCCCGATCGATTCGCATCTCTGGCCTGTCCTGCTGGCGGCGCTCGCGGGGGGCTACCTCCTCGGGTCGATCCCGTTCGGGCTGATCTTCACCCGATTTGCCGGGCTTGGCGACGTCCGGGCGATCGGTTCGGGCAATATCGGCGCCACCAACGTGCTGCGCACCGGGCGAAAGGGGCTGGCGGCCGCCACCCTGCTGGGGGATGCGCTGAAGGGTACCGTCGCGGTCCTCCTCGCCGGGCGATTCGGAATGGATGCAGGTCTCATGGCAGGTCTCGTGGCAGGTTTCGGCGCCTTCCTCGGGCACCTGTTCCCGGTCTGGCTCGGGTTCAAGGGCGGCAAGGGCGTCGCGACCTTCCTGGGCGTCCTTCTGGCCCTGAGCCCGCTCGGGCTCCTGGCCTTCGCGGCAATCTGGCTCGGCCTCGCCTTCACGCTGAAATACTCGTCCCTCGCGGCTCTGGCCGCATCGGCCCTGACGCCTCTGGTGCTATGGACATTCGGACAGCCCTCGGTTGCATTTTTGTTTCTCGTGCTCGCAGCCCTGCTATGGTGGAAGCATGCGCCCAACATTCGCCGGCTGATCGACGGAACCGAGGGGCGCATCGGGCAGAACGGCTGAGGCCGACTGCCCGCTCCGGAGGGGGAGGGCAATGCAGCTCACCGATGCCCAGCGTCTCGACTGGCTGCGCCTGATCCGCACCGAGGGCATCGGCCCGCGCAGCTTCCGCACCCTGATCAATCGCTTCGGCGGGGCCGGTGCGGCCCTCGAAGCCCTTCCGGGCCTGACCGGCCGCGGCGGCCAGCGCATCGTGCCTCCGGGCCGTGCGGAAGCCGAGGCCGAGATTGCCGCCGCCGGCCGCCTCGGTGCACGCCTCGTTGCTCTGGGGGAAGCCGATTACCCGAAGCTGCTGCAGGCGGCCGATTCGGCTCCCCCCTTGATCGCGATCCGGGGGCCGGCCGCGATCCTTCACCGCCCCGCAATCGCCATCGTGGGATCGCGCAACGCCTCCGCCGCGGGGCTCGCCTTCACCGAGCGCCTCGCGCGCGGGCTCGGCGAGGCCGGGCTGGTCGTGGTCTCGGGGCTGGCGCGCGGCATCGACGCCCGGGCCCACAAGGCCGCGCTGGTACCGGGCACCGTCGCGGTGCTGGCCGGAGGGCAGGACCGGATCTACCCGACCAACCACGCCGCCCTGGTGGATGCGATCCTGGAGGCGGGGGGCGCCATCCTGGCCGAGATGCCGATGGGCTGGGTGCCGCGCGGACGTGACTTCCCGCGGCGCAACCGCATCATCTCGGGCCTCGCCTACGGCACCATCGTGATGGAGGCCGCCCGCCGCTCGGGCTCGCTGATTACCGCCCGCTTCGCCCTCGAACAGGGCCGTGAGGTCTTCGCCGTGCCGGGCTCGCCCCTCGACCCGCGGGCGGAGGGCACCAACGACCTGATCCGCCAAGGCGCCACCCTGGTCTCCGAGGTCGCGCACGTCACGGAGGCGATCGCACCGCTGCTGGAGGACGGCGGCGCGGGCGGACGGGACGCCCTGGCGGTCGACCGCCCGGACCTCGCCGACGCCCCGATCTTCTGGGACGAGCTCGATGTCGACGGAATCGTCCTGCCGATGCCCGCCGAGGAGATCGAGGCGCCCGACGCCCGCGATGATCGCACCCGGCTCATCGGGTTCCTGAGCCCGACGCCGATCGGGACCGATGAACTGGCGCGCACCGCCGGCCTCAGCGTCCGCGTCGTCCAGACGACCCTGCTCGAACTCGAGCTCGACGGGCGCATCGAGCGCCACGGCAGCGGGGCGGTGTCGCTGGTGGGATAGGGCGGCTCAGGGTTCGTCGCCGGACTCCGCGTCGTCGGCGTCGTCGCCGAGGGCGCCACGCATCTGGTCGAGGCAGCCCTGCAGGATGTAGGCGGCGGCCAGCATGTCGACGACCTCGCCGCGCTTGGCCCGCGAGGCATCCGCGGCGATCAGCGCGCGGGTGACGGCGGCGGTGGACAGGCGCTCGTCGCAATAGAGGACGGGCAGGGGCAGCAGCGGCTTCATGTTGCGCACGAAGGACCGGGTCGACTGCACCCGCACGCCCTCGCTGCCATCCATGTTGAGGGGCAACCCAATCACGAGGCCGCCGACGCCGTGCCGTTCGCACAGGGCCGCGAGGTGCTTCACGTCCGGGGTGAACTTGACCCGGCGGATGGTCTCGAGCGGCGAGGCGATCTGGCGCCCGACATCCGACAGGGCGAGGCCGATCGTCTTGGTGCCGAGATCGATCCCGATCAGGCGGGGCCCGCCTTGCGAGGCCTCCGCGAAGGCCCGCATCTCGGCCACGTCCATGTGCCATCCTCTCCTGTGCGCCCGCTCCTCCTGATCGATCCGGCGCGGAACGGCAAGGAATCCCGATGCGGGACGCAGATGGCCATGCCGGCTTAGTGCAGGCCAGCCGCGCCCGCAGTGCCGTCGCCGACGAAGCTGGCGGGAAGGGGGGCTGCCCCCATGCCGAGGATGCCACGCACCGCCGGCCCCTGGCTCCGGCGCATCAGGTCGACGAGATCGGCGCCCCCGAATCGGACCGATTCGAGGTCGGCGCCCAGCACCCAGATCTCGTACTCGTCGCGGCCCGGCACCACGTCCCAGAACAGGAACTCGCCGGCCTCCGAGCGCCCGAAGAAGCCGGCCCGCTCGACGACGGCGGGATCGTCGCCCTCGACCTCAAAGCGATGGTCCGGTCGCTCGCCGATGACGGAGGCGATGCTGTGCGCGATCAGTTCGGAATTCGCGAGGAGATCGGTCTCCGGATCGTCGCTCGGGACGGCGACGCGGAAATAGCCGTTGGCGAGCCCTGCCCCGAGGGTCCGGCAGAAGGCGCGATAGCTCTCCGGCAGGCCGTATCCGAGCTCGGCCTCGGCCCGTTCGAGGGCCGCCTCCGTCGCCACCGGCCCCGGCGCACAGGGCGAGAAGACCGCTTCCCACATGTGAATGACCCTCCTGGTCCGCATTAACCTTAAAGAAGTGTTGTCATAGCCTTGCGCGGACCCCGTGAGCCAGAGCATCGTTAACACATCGTTAAGATCCTGGATGTGGCCCGAATGACTCCGACCTTTCCCGATGCGCTTCCTGCCCCTCCCGCACTTATTGCCTCCGCGGCGAGCCCTGCGCGGCGTGCGATGCCCCTGCGGCACAAGCTGATGCTGGCCCTGGCCCTCGAAATCCTGGTGCTGGGATTCCGGCAGGCAGAGCCGAACGCAGCCCGGTCCGGCATCCTCATCGAATCCCCGTTGCTGCCCCACCACATCATCACCTGACGGGTGCGGGGCTCGGGCGGAGCGACCCGGCGTTGCGAGCGCGCGAAGGCGGGTGCTATAGCCCGCCCGAGGCCCCATCGCCCGCGAGCCTCGCGGGCCGGCGCAGGGGTGCCTGAGGATCTGAAGACAGCATGTCGGTCGACGCAACGACGGTGAGGCGCATCGCGCACCTGGCGCGCATCGCGGTGAGCGAGGACGAGGTCGCTCCCCTGCAGGGTGAACTCAACGCGATCCTGGCCTTCGTCGAGCAACTCGGCGCCGTCGACGTGACGGGCGTGGAGCCGATGACCTCGGTGACCCCGATGGCGATGAAGAAGCGCCGGGATGTCGTCACCGACGGGGCCAAGGCCGACGCCATCGTGGCCAACGCGCCCGAGACCGAGGACCATTACTTCCTGGTCCCGAAGGTCGTCGAATAGGCGCGCGATCCGCCCCCTAGCGAACGAGGCCGCCCCGAGCGACGGTCCGCCCGGCGCCCACGGGATGGCGACGGCGGAGCATCGGGGCTCAACAGGACGAGCGCCCATGACTGCCTCCGGTACGACGATTCTGAATGAACTCACCCTGGCGGAAGCCCGCGACGGGCTGAAGGCCAAGGCCTTCTCCGCTGCCGACCTGACCCGGGCGCATCTCGCCGCCATGGAGAAGGCGCGCGGCCTCAACGCCTATCTGGTCGAGACGCCGGATCAGGCCCTGACGATGGCGCAGGCCGCGGATGCGAAGATCGCCGCCGGCGAGGCCCGCCCGCTCGAGGGCATTCCCCTCGGGATCAAGGACCTGTTCTGCACCGAGGGCGTGGCGACCACCGCCGGCTCGAAGATCCTCGAGGGCTTCACGCCCGCCTACGAATCGGCCGTGACCGCCAACCTGTGGCGCGACGGCGCGGTCCTGCTCGGCAAGCTCAACCTCGACGAATTCGCCATGGGCTCGTCCAACGAGACCTCCGCCTATGGCGACGTGGTCTCGCCCTGGCGCAGGGCCGGATCGGACACCCGGCTGGTACCGGGCGGCTCGTCCGGCGGCTCGGCGGCGGCGGTGGCCGCGCATCTCTGCCTCGGCGCCACGGCGACGGATACCGGCGGCTCGATTCGCCAGCCCGCCGCCTTCACCGGCACCGTCGGCATCAAGCCGACCTACGGCCGGGTCTCGCGCTGGGGCACGGTGGCCTACGCCTCTTCCCTCGACCAGGCCGGGCCGATCGCCCGCACGGTGCGCGACTGCGCCATCCTGCTCGGCTCGATGGCGGGCGCGGACGCGCGCGACACCACCTGCGCCGACCTGCCCGTGCCCGACTTCGAGGCGGCGGTGGCCCGCGGCGTGAAGGGCCTGACCATCGGCATCCCGAAGGAGTACCGGGTCGAGGGCATGTCGGCCGAGATCCAGGCGCTGTGGGACCAGGGCGCCGCGATGCTGAAGGATGCCGGCGCCACGATCCGCGAGATCTCGCTGCCGCATACATCCTACGCTCTGCCGGCCTATTACATCGTCGCCCCGGCCGAGGCCTCCTCGAACCTCGCCCGCTACGACGGCGTGCGCTACGGCCTGCGGGTGCCCGGCAAGGACATCGCCGGAATGTACGAGAACACCCGCGCCGCCGGCTTCGGCCGCGAGGTCAAGCGCCGGATCATGATCGGCACCTACGTGCTCTCGGCCGGCTACTACGACGCCTATTACGTGCGGGCGCAGAAGATCCGCACCCTGATCAAGCGCGACTTCGAAGAGGCCTATGCCGCCGGCATCGACGCGATCCTGACGCCCGCCACCCCATCGGCGGCCTTCGGCGTCGGCGAGAAGGGCTCCGGCGACCCGGTGGAGATGTACCTGCAGGACGTGTTCACCATCACGGTGAACATGGCGGGCCTGCCCGGTATCTCGGTGCCGGCCGGCCTCGACGCGCAGGGGCTGCCCCTCGGGCTCCAGCTCATCGGCCGACCCTTCGACGAGGAGACGCTGTTCGCCGCCGCCCAGGTCATCGAGGACGCGGCCGGGCGGACCCGGCTGCCGCCCGCGTGGTGGGCATGAGGCGCAGCCGATGACCGTCCCGGTCTATCCCTTCGACGTCTGGATCTGGGCCGCCTTCGATCCCGTCCTGATCGCCATCGCGCTGGTCATGGGCTGGAAGTCGGATCAGTTCGTGAAGATCATCCTCGTCTCGCTGATGGCGTTCGCGGTCTCGGTGCTGGTGTCGTGGGGCGTCACCGCGATCGGCATCCCGTGGCCGGCGCCGGTGAGCCACGACGGCCCGACCTTCTTCCCCGTGCGCTGGATCGCCGCCTTCCTGTGGGGCGCTCTCGGTTTCCTGGCGCACCAGCTCTACCGCCTGCGCGCTTGACCGCGCCGGCCGGCACTTCCACCCTTCAGGCGCGCATTCGCGCCCCGCAACGCTGAATCCGGGCCATCATGACCGCTGCCGTGAACCCCAAGAAGCTCATCAAGGGCGGCCTGCACGACTGGGAGGTCGTGATCGGCATGGAGATCCACGCCCAGGTCACCAGCCGATCCAAGCTGTTCTCGGGCGCCTCGACCGAGTTCGGCGGCGAACCGAACGACCACGTCTCTCTGGTCGATGCAGCCATGCCCGGCATGCTGCCCGTGATCAACGAGGAGTGCGTGGCCCAGGCCGTGCGCACCGGTCTCGGGCTGAAGGCGCAGATCAATCACCGCTCAGTGTTCGACCGGAAGAACTACTTCTATCCGGACCTGCCGCAGGGCTACCAGATCAGCCAGTTCAAGGACCCGATCGTCGGCGAGGGCGAAGTGCTGGTCGACTTAGCCGAGGGCGAGACCATCACCGTCGGGATCGAGCGCCTGCACCTGGAGCAGGATGCCGGCAAGTCCCTGCACGACCAGAACCCGACCCAGAGCTTCGTCGACCTCAACCGCTCGGGCGTCGCCCTGATGGAAATCGTGTCCCGACCCGACCTCCGCTCGTCGGAGGAGGCGCGGGCCTACGTGACCAAGCTGCGCACCATCCTGCGCTATCTCGGCACCTGCGACGGCGACATGGAGAAGGGCTCGCTCCGCGCCGACGTCAACGTCTCGGTGCGGAAACCCGGCGCCCCGCTCGGCACCCGCTGCGAGATCAAGAACGTCAACTCGATCCGCTTCATCGGTCAGGCCATCGAGACCGAGGCGCGGCGCCAGATCGCCATCATAGAGGATGGCGGCACCATCAGCCAGGAGACCCGCCTGTTCGATCCGGGCAAGGGCGAGACCCGGTCCATGCGCTCGAAGGAAGAGGCGCACGATTACCGCTACTTCCCCGACCCGGACCTGCTGCCGCTGGAATTCGACCAGGCCTATGTCGACGCCCTGGCGGCCGGCCTGCCGGAGCTTCCCGACGCCAAGAAGGCGCGCTTCATCGAGACCTACGGCCTCAGCTCCTACGATGCCGGCGTGCTCATCGCCGAGCGCGCCTCGGCCGATTACTTCGAGGCGGTGGCCAAGGGCCGCGACGGCAAGGCCGCGGCGAACTGGGTCATCAACGAGCTGTTCGGGCGCCTCAACAAGGAGGGCCACAGCATCGAGACCAGCCCGGTCTCGGCCGACCAGCTCGGCGCCATCGTCGACCTGATCGGCGAGGGCGTGATCTCGGGCAAGATCGCCAAGGACCTGTTCGAGATCGTGTGGTCCGAAGGCGGCGACCCGCGCGAGGTGGTCGAGTCACGCGGCATGAAACAGGTGACCGACACCGGCGCCATCGAGGCTGCGGTGGACGAGATCATCGCCAAGAACCCGGACAAGGTCAGCCAAGCGCGCGAGAAGCCCACCCTGCTCGGCTGGTTCGTCGGCCAGACGATGAAGGCCACCGGCGGCAAGGCGAACCCGGCGGCCGTGAACGCCCTGCTCAAGGCGAAGCTCGGCATCGAGTAGCCTCCTGCCGGACGGACGAAGGGGATGCGGTTCATGGGTTCCATCCGCAGGCTTGAAGCCCAGGATGCGGCTGCGTTCCGAGCCCTTCGCCTCGACGGCCTCGCCCGACACCCGGAGGCCTTCGGCGCCTCCTGGGAGTCAGAGGCCGAACAGCCGCTCGAGTGGTTCAGCGCCACGCTGAAGACCCACGCCGTATTCGGCGCCCAGGATGGAGACGGGCTCGTCGGTGCAGCCGGACTCTTTATGCCGGACTCACCGAAGCTTCGGCACAAGGGTACGCTCTGGGGCGCCTATGTCAGGCCAGACGCGCGCGGCAAGGGAATCGGAACGGCACTTATCTCCGCCGTGATCGACCATGCGACGAGCCGCGTGGAGGATCTCAACCTGTCGGTTGGGGCAACCAACACGCGTGCGATCCGGCGCTACGAAGCAGCCGGTTTCATGCCATACGGCCTCGAGCCACGCGCCTTGAAGGTCGGTGAGCAATACCATGCGGAAGTCTTGATGATCTTGAATCTCAACCGAAGCGGTTGAGTTCGCGTGATCGGCGGCGGAAGCGGCCGAGATGGAGCCTGGTGTATGTCTGAAGTCGTGCCGTTCCGGCCGCTTCTGCGCTCCTGAGACCGCTTCCGTCCCGATATTCGCGTGTGCGCTGCTCAACGTCCGGGTCGAATCAACCCCGGATGATCGCCGCAGCTGCCTGCTGGGGTGGCGTCATTCCCATATCTCCTGCTTCTCGTTGGTCATGATCGTCGGACGATCAAGCCTCCTCGTTGCTTGAGCTGTGCTTTACCGTCGAAGCACCACAACAAGGTGCGACCCAATCGAAGATGCGTCAAGACCCTATTTTCGCGATTTCGCGACAGTCCTCCTTCTCATCGCCACAGCCTTAAGAATCCCTGCCGCGGCGCCTATCGCTCAAGGGGTCGGCGCAGCCGCGCCGCTGAAGCGGCCGCGCAGGCGGGCGAGCCAGTCGTCGCGATGCCGGCCGGGCTCCCCCACCGAGACGGTGGCGGTCATGCCGGCGACCAGGGTGACGCCCTCGGGCACGCGCGCGATGCGGATCCGCACCGGCACGCGCTGGGCCAGCCGCACCCAGGTGTAGACCGGGTCGACATTGGGCAGTCCCTGGGTGCTCGCGGTGGCGTTGGCGGTGCTGATGCCCAGCGTGATGCTCTCCACGGTGCCGTGGATCAGCGGGTCGTAACCGAGGAGTTCGGCCGAGACCGGATCGCCGACATGGATGTGGGCCATCTTGGTCTCCTCGAAGTAGCCGTCAATCCAGAACGAGTCGGTGTCGATGACGGCGATGTTGACGGTGCCGGTGGTGGCGTAGTCGCCCGGCCGCAGGAGCAGGTTGGTCACCCGCCCGTTCACCGGCGCGCGCACCTGGGTGCGCTCCAGGTTGATCTTGGCCTGGGAGAGCTGTGCCTTGGCCGAAGCGAGGGCCGCCTCCGCGATCTTGGCGGTGCCGGCATATTGCTGCTTCTCCTCCACCGAGGTGGAGAGGGTGGTGAGAGCCTCGCGGCGTGCGGCCTGGGTGCGCTTGACCTGAAGGTCGGCCTCGCGGTTCTCGAGTTCGGCCTGGGCCGAGGCCACCGAGACCTCGAAATCGAAGGGGTCGATGACGTAGAGGATGTCGCCCTTCTTCACCTGCTGATTGTCGGCGACGCGCAGCTCCGTGATCTGTCCGGAGACCTGGGGGGCGACGGCGGCGACCTGGACCCGCACCCGCCCGTCCCGGGTCCACGGGGCGGTGACGTAGAACTGCCAGACGAGGGCGGCCGCCACCACCGCGCAGGCCAGGATGATTCCCGTCACCACAAGGCGCAGGAGGCGGCGGCCGCGGCCGGACCGGCGCGGGCTGGTGTCCGGTCCGCGTACCTGCGGGGCCTGCTGGGGCGTATCAACGGGTTTTTGGTCGGCCATCGTCACAGGAACACGATCAGGAGGGCGAGGATGCAGACGTAGAGGCCGGCCTCCGCAAGCGGTGGATTGGCGACGTAGCGGCTGACGCGGAAGCGCGCGAACAGGAGACGCAGGAGCACGAGGATGGCCAGGGCCCCGGCGGCATAGGTCACGAAGGGCGAGATCAGGATGCCGCCGACATTCAGGTCGCTGCGCATCAAGCGGCCCCGATGCCGAGGCGGCGCAGGAACCGTCCCTGGCTCTCGATCACGTGCGCGGCGGTGGTCAGGTCGCTCACCGCGCGGGCCAGATGCATCCGCGTCGCCGGCACGGCATCGCGTCCCGCCGCCAGCAGCGCTCGGGCGGAGGCCCGCATCCCGGCGGCATCCACGGCCGTGATGGCGGCGGCCGCCAGCACGGCAAGGGCGGCGAGCGACGGGTCCTGCGCCAGACCGCGCAATTGCGCGTGGGCGCGGGCGGCGGCCGATTCCATCCGCGCCAGGTCGAAGGCCCGGTCGAGGCTGGCGGCGCGCACGGCGCTGCTGCCCGAACTCCAGCGAGCGAATTGCAGCAGGCGGTCACTGTTGAGGCTGGTCCGCGTCGTGGCGTCGCCGCCGCGGCCGGCGAGCGCATCCACCAGGGCGCGCCGGGCCGAATCGAGGGCAAAGATCCGGTGGCGACCGGCGGAGATGGGCAGGATGATCCGAACGGTGAAGAACAGGATCAGCGCCGCGACGATGACCAGGAAGGCGTTGGTGAGGAAACCCTGCGGATCGTAGGTCTGCGGGTTCGAGGGGGAGAGCAGCACGGGGAAGAACACCAGCAGGATGAAACCGATGCCGAAGGTCGGCGGATTGAGGCTGAGGAAGCAGGCCGTGAACACCACCGGCGCCATGGCGATGGCCAGCAGGGGGAAGCCCTGCACCCCCGCGAGGGCGCCGTACAGCACGAGGCCGGCGCAGAGGGCCGCCAGCGGCATGCCGATGAGCACGCCCTTGGCGAAGGCTCGCGGGTCCGGCGTGATCGACGACAGGGCACAGGTGGAGGCGACCTGCACCAGAGCGAAGGAGGTCGCAGGCCAGCCGGCATGGATGAGGAGGAGGGCGCTGAGGCCGAAGGCGATCGCCACCCGCATCGCACCCCGAAGGGCTTCCGGCACGTCGCGGTGCGTCGGGAGGGGAACGTCTCGGCGTGGCCGTCCGCCCTCGGCCAGGGATCGGTAACCGTCCTGCGCGAAACCGGCCGCACGGGCGAAATCGAGGGCGCGCTGCAGGGCTAGGATCGCATCGAGCGGCACTGCGCCGTCGCGCATCGCAGACTCGACGAGGGCGGAAAGCCGGTCCACCGCCCGGTCCGGATCGCCCTCCGGCTCGGTGAGTTCGAGGCAGAGGCGACGCGCATCCTCCAAGGCGGGCGACGTTTCGTCCAGGCGCGCCAGGGCGGCCCGGAGATGGCGGGCGGCAGCGGCCATCACGTAGAGGCCCGCGATGGCGCTGCGGGCGCCGGCGGCTCGATCCGGGCCGTCATCGAGTTCGCCCGCGATGGCGCTGGCATCGCCCCGCATGGCGGCGATCCTGCGGATCAGCGCCGCCGCGCGCTCGGAGCCGGGATCGCCCCGCATCAGGGTCTCACGGGCGAAGGTCCGGGTTTCCCCGATGGCGCCCGCAAGCGCGTCGCGCACCGAGCGCCAGATGCTCGGAGATCCGAGGGCATCGTTGATGAAGGTGATCGCCACGATGCCGAGGGTGATCGCCGCGACACGGTCGACGGCGGCATCGAAGGTGTTCTGCGGACTGTCGATATGCGCAATGGCGATGATCGCCACGGTGTAGCCGGACAGCATGGCGCCGTAAGCGCGGGTGTCCTGGAGGAAGTGGGCGGTGAAGACGCAGAGGCCGAGCCAAGTCGCGAAGGCCACGAGGAGCACGACACGGTCCTGCGCGAACAGCGCCATCAGGACGATTGCCACGACCGCGCCCACGAGGGTGCCGAGGAAGCGGTAGACCGCCTTCGAGAGCGCCTGGCCGCGGGTCGGCTGCGCCAGGATGGCCACGCAGACGGCGGCCGAGGATGCGCTGGAGAGCTGCAGCCAGAAAGCCGCGTACAGCGCCAGGATCATGGCCAGCCAGATCCGCACGGCGAAGGCCCAGGCGCTGGGCTTCGGGACGAAGCGCTCCAATAGGGCGAGGCCCCGATCCACCGGGCGGGGGCGTGCCTCGACGAGGTCGCTCACCCGGCGGCCCTGCGCGATGTGGCCTGACGGGCCAGCCCCTCATGAGAGAGGTCTCGATGGGTGAGGTCCGGACCGGACGGGTCGGTCCCATACCGCGCCGCGACGCGGGCCTGCCACAGGCAGAGCAGGGGCGTGACAACCAGCTCCACCGCGAGGGCGGCCAGCATCAGGACCGACGGCAGCCCGGTCAGCGCCCATCCGAGCAGGCGGGCGAGCCCGCCAAGGGCCACCACCAGCGTGAGAAACCGAAACAGCGTCGTCTTCGCCGCGATGCCGGGCACGCAGGTCCAGAACAGGATGCCGATGCCCATGTGCAGGCCGGACAGGTAACGGAAGTGGCTGTCGGCGGACACGTCGACGAGCCCGGTACGGCCCAGGCCGTTCAGGCCGAACAGCACGCCGTAGAGGCCGGAGGCCACCGGAACCAGGGCCACCAATGCCACCGCACGCTGCAGCGCCCGCCGCTCCCGCATCGTTCCATCCCGCCACCGCATCACCCGACCGCTTCGGAAACCGGTGCGGTCAGGCTTGCGTTCCTTACACGCTCAGGAAAGCATCAGGTCGGCGAAGGGAAACGGGCGTCGAACCCCTCAAGCCTTCACCTGCTTCAGGCGCTTCACGCACTTGCTATAATATTGCGGCCATTTCGGTCCCTGGGCGGCCTTGTCGGCGACCGAGAGGGCGCGCCACTCGGCGCCGCACTTCTTCTGGCGCTCGCGCGCGGCACTCTGGCCGACGCTGAGTTCCTTCGCGGGCTTCGGCGCGGCCTGCGCCAGCGCACCGCCGGTGATGACGGGACTCGTCAGGATGAGGGGACTTGCCAGAAGCCCGAAGGCCGCGAACAAAGCAGCGGTGCGACGCGAACGGAATGACAGCATGACGACCCCCGGGACGCTTGGGCGCCGCCGTGCAGCGGGCCGGCCGCATCACAGCCACAACCCTGAGCGGTGGCAAGCACCATTCGTGCGGCTTCCCGGGCGATCCACTGCTCGTGTCGTCGCCTGTGCCACGGCCCCGTGTCCATGGCACGGAGTCTGCAACCTTCCGCCCGCATGCCGGATTGTTTCGGCGAATCGAGCGGGCCTGAACTGGGCTGGATAAGAACCGCATGGCACACGCGCCGGGAAAACCCATCGACGTGCATACCTGGAGCACGCCGAACGGCTGGAAGATCCCGATCATGCTGGAGGAGTGCGGGCTGCCCTACCGGGTGGTGCCGGTGAATATCGGGCGCGGGGATCAGATGGCCCCGGACTTCCTGAAGATCTCGCCGAACAACAAGATCCCGGCCATCGTCGATCCCGACGGGCCGGGGGGAGAGCCCATCACGGTGTTCGAATCGGGCGCCATCCTGCAATATCTCGGGCGCAAGACCGGATGCCTGTATCCGGCCGACGAACGGGCACGGGTGGCGGTGGACGAGTGGCTGTTCTGGCAGGTGGCTGGCTTCGGGCCGATGCTTGGCCAGGTCCACCATTTCCGCATCTACGCACAGGAGAAGATCCCCTATGCCATCGAGCGCTTCACGACGGAGGCCCAACGCCTCTACGGCGTGCTCGACCGGCACCTCGCGGAGCGGGACTACGTGGCGGGCGATTACTCGATCGCCGACATCGCGATCCTGCCCTGGGCCAAGTACCACGAGAAGCAGAGCATCGAACTGGCCAGCGTGCCCCACGTGCGAGCCTGGCTCGACCGCGTGATGGCACGGCCGGCGGTTCAGCGCGGGTTCGCGGCGGTCTGAGACCGCCGCTCCGCGCCGGCCGGACTACTCGGCCGGCACGACCGCCGGCTTGGCCGGGGCCGCCTTGGGGGCCTTGGGCGCGGCCTTCACGGCGGGGACCGGCTCCGGCTGGGCGGAAGCCTGCTGGTTCACGTCCGGCACCCGGGTCCAGGTCTGCGAGCCGCACAGCACCTTGAGCAGGCACCCCGAGACCGACAGCTCGGAGCTGCTCTCGCGCTCCAGGCTGACCTGGTACATCTTGCCCTCGTCGGCGTTGTAGATCTCGCCGGAGAACTTGGTTTCCTCGGGCTTCAGGTTATCGAGGAGCGTAAGGCCGACCACCGGCCGGCTGCGCTTCTTCGGATCGGGATTCTTGAAGTCCGTGCGCGGGCTGCCATCCTCGTTGGTGGCGGCCTTGGCCCAGACCACCTTGCCGCAGATGTTGGCGGCACCCGGCCCGCATCGGTCGATGCGCACCTTGGCGCGGCCATCGCCGGTGAGCCAGGTGCCCGTCGGGTCCTGGGTCGGTGCCGCGGCGGCGGGAGCGAGGCCGGCGAGGATGAAGGCGGCGGTGAGGGCGACGCGCATGTCCTAGTCTCCGTATGGCGTTTTATTGCGGAAGAGGGGGCCGTGATCGTCTGGCCACAGGAGGCCTCCGCAATCGGGCGTTTTTCCGGCATTGTTGCGCCAAAGCCATGTTCGCCGAGAATCGCGCTCCGTCGGACCGGTTATCCCCAGTAATCCCGCCTCGGGTTGAGGGGAGGGAGCCTGCCCGCTATAAGCCCGGCGCCGAAGCCATTTTCGGCTGAGCGATCACACCCGGACGGACCATGGCCACCGAGCGCACCTTCTCCATTCTCAAGCCCGACGCGACGAAGCGGAACCTGACCGGCGCGGTCAATGCCGTGATCGAGAAGGCGGGCCTGCGCATCGTCGGCCAGCGCCGCATCCAGATGAGCCGCGCCCAGGCCGAGAAGTTCTACGAAATCCACAAGGAGCGCCCGTTCTTCGGCGAGCTGGTCGAGTTCATGACCTCGGGTCCGGTCGTCGTGCAGGTGCTCGAGGGCGACAACGCTGTCGCGAAGTACCGCGAAGTGATGGGCGCCACCAACCCGGCCAATGCCGATGAGGGTACCATCCGCAAGACCTTCTCCGAGTCGGTCGGCGAGAACACCGTCCACGGTTCGGACAGCCTCGAGAACGCCAAGGCCGAGATCGCCCAGTTCTTCCAGGATTCCGACATCGTCGGCTGATGCCGAAAGCCCGATCGCATCGGTTGATCGAAGATACCGACAGCGTCGGATAGTCTGGATACGCGCGCCGCAGCCCCGTCGGGGCGGCGGCGTTTGCGTCTCCACTGTGGCCCCGGCGCCCTTGCGCGGGCGGGACCCTCACGGGAAACCGGTTCGTTCCCGAATCGCTTTCACGGACCCATCGATCCCATGCGCCTCATCGCCCCGCGCACCGGCCGGCTCCTCCTCGCCGCCGGCCTGCTCTCGCTCGTTGCCGCCTGCAATGCCAACAAGCCCGGCCCGACCGCGTCGCTGGAAGGCTACACCCCCGATCCGGCGCTGAAGACCGCATCGGCGAGCAACCTGACCGGCCGCGTGCGCCACGCCTGCACCGTCACCCAGGCCCGCCTGCAGAATGTGTCCGAGGTCTCGCTGGCCCGCTCCTGCGGCTGCTACGCGAACCAGACCCTCGCCACCCTCGACAAGTCCGAGCTGGATGCCTACCGCAGCACCGGCTACTTTAACGACTCCGCCCGGGCCAAGGCCCTGAACGCCCTGGACAGCTGCAAGCTGCCGCGCCCGGCCTGAACCGCCGCGCCCCCGGGCTCAGGCCCGGGGCTCCTCGATCTCTGCGCCGTAGGTGAAATCCCGCCACAGCAGGATCAGCGCCGCCATCACGGCCGGGCCGAGGAACAGGCCGAGCAGCCCGAACGTCTCGACCCCGCCCAGGATGCCGAGCAGCACCCAGAGGAAGGGCAGGCGGGTGGTGCCGCCGATCAGCGCCGGGCGCACGAAGTGGTCCGCCACGAAGGTGACGACGAGGCCCGCTGCCACCACGACCGCCGCCGGTACCACCGCACCGTTGGCGAGCAGGAACGCCGCCGCAAGGGCGAAGACCAACGGTGCGCCGAACGGGATCATGGCGGCGACCGCCGTCAGCGCCCCGAGCAGTACCGGATGCGGTACACCGGCAAAGAAATAGACGATTCCGAGCAGCACGCCCTCGCCGAGTCCGACCAGGACCAGTCCGTTCACGGTGCCGTGAACCGAGGCGACCATCTGGCGTGCCACCCGCTCGCCGCGCGGGCCGAACAGCTTGGCGCTGGCCGTGAGAACCTGAGCCACGACCGTGCGCCGGTCCCGGAACAGGAAGAACAGGGCCACCAGGCTGAAGCCGAACAGCACGGTGCGGCGGACGATCTCGGCCCCGAGGCTGCGCGTCGCGCCGAGCACTGCGGACTTGTCGAAATGCTGCAGCAACTCCGAGCCCGCCGCCGGGTGGCTCAGGGTCTCCGCCCACCAGGCCTGCGCCTGCGCCGCCCCGAAGGGCAGATGACCCAGCAAATCCGGCACGGGAATGCCGGTCTTTTCGAAGGAGCGGACCCAACCGGCCACGTCGTGAGCCTCGCGGGCCGCCTGCACCCCCAGCACGACGAGGGGGATCAGGAAGATCAGCGCCACGCCCGCCGTGAACAGAGCCGGCAGGGCGATGTTGTGGCCGCCCGGCGGCCACCGTCGTTCGGCACGGGCGTAGAGGGGACCGAGCGCGATCGCCAGGATCACCGCCCAGACCAGGGCCGGGATGAAGTGGTGCAGGACCCAGAGGCCGAGCCCCGCGAGAACGACGACGAGGGCGAGTCGAGCGACGCCCTGTGCTGCCCCGGACAGGGGGTGTGCCCCCGCACTCGGCGGAAGGTCGGGTGCGACGCGTGGGTCAAGGGCGCCGTCGGGATGCGTCACTGGGGACGTAAGGGAGGGAGGGTGTGCCATCGTCCTGCTCGACCTTATTCGGAACGGCCGCCCGCGCGACATCCTGGCGTCCCTCGGCGTGCATCTAGGCCATTCGCGCAGGATCGGAATGGAGACGAGGGCCGGATCGCGACGCCGTGATGGCCAAGGTTGCCCGTCCTACCCCCCTCGTGTAAGGGACCGCCTTCCCTGTCCAGGGTCGGCGGAGACGCCGACTCACGGGGCATGCTGCGCGACCGGGGGCACCGGGCATCATGCGCCGGATCATTCCGGCCCCCGATCGGCATGGGCCGATTCCGGCGGGATACCCAGTCACACGGCGAGAACGCATGTCCGACCAGACCCATACCGCCACTTTCGACCGCGTCGCGGACATCATCGCCGACACCGCCGACATCCCGCGCGACACGATCACGCCTGAGAGCCATGCCATCGACGATCTCGGGATCGATTCGCTCGCCTTCCTCGATATCGCCTTCGCGGTGGACAAGGCCTTCGGCATCAAGCTCCCGCTCGAGCGTTGGACCCAGGAGGTCAACGAGGGCAAGGTGCCGGCCGAGGAGTACTTCGTCCTCAAGAATCTGTGCGCCCGCATCGACGCCCTGGTGGCCGAGAAGGCCGCCAAAGCCTGACCACAGGCGTGATCTCGGCCGTCCCGACCATCCGGCGCGGCCTCTTCGAAAACCCGCCCGCACGGGATCTGGACGCCATGCGCCTCGAATACTTCGAGATGATCGATGCCGTGACCCGGTTCGACCGCGAGGCCGGCCGGATCGAGGCCCTGGCCCGCGTGCCGATGGAGAGCCCGGTCTTCGAGGGGCATTTTCCCGACCATCCGCTGGTGCCCGGCGTGCTGCTCACCGAGACCATGGCGCAAGCCTCGGGCTACCTCGTCCTCGCGCATCTGGGCTTCCGTCAGATGCCGTTCCTGATGGGCGTCGACAAGGCGCGTTTCCGTGCCTTCGTCGGCCCCGGCGCCGAACTCCAGATCGAGGCCAGCCTGGAGCATGACGGTTCGGGCTACGCGGTGACCAAGGCGGCCATCCGCCACGACGGCAAGCCGCTGGCCAATGCCGAACTGCGCTTCCGCACCATGCCGTTCCCGGTTGGGCTCGACGGGCCGATGCGCGAGCGGGCCCGCAGGATCGGCCTGTTCGATCTCGCGGGGGAGCCTGCATGAGCGTCCTGACATGAGTATTGCGCGCGACGTCGTCGTTACCGGCATCGGTCTCGTCTCCTGCGCGGGCGAGGGCGTTGCGGCCCATCTGGCGGTCTTGGCAGCGGGTGCCCCCGCGCGGACGGACACCGAGACGTTCGCGCCCTACACGGTGCATCCGGTCGCGCCGATCGCCCTCGACGGACAGATCCCGAAGAAATCGGATCAGCGCCAGATGGAGCCCTGGCAGCGCCTCGGCGTCTACGCCGCCGGCCTCGCCCTCGAATCAGCCGGGGTGAAGGGCGATGCCGACCTCAAGAGCCGCATGCACCTCGTGGTCTCGGCGGGCGGTGGCGAGCGCGACACCGCGGTCGACGGCGCCATCCTCACCGGCCTGCGCGAAGCGGCCGATCCGGGCGCCTACCTCAACGAGCATCTCCAGAACGACCTGCGCCCGACCCTCTTCCTGGCCCAGCTCTCGAACCTGCTCGCCGGCAATATCGGCATCGTCCACGGGGTTACGGGGGCCTCGCGCACCTTCATGGGCGAGGAGGCCTGCGGCACCGACGCGCTGCGCATCGCCCAGGCGCGGATCGCCTCGGGGCAGGTCGAGTGCATGCTGGTGGGCGGCTCCTACAGCGCCGAACGTCCCGACGTGATGGTCATTCACGAGATGGGCGGCTACCTGCGCGCCCACGATTTCCGCCCGGTCTTCGACCGGACACCGGACAGCGAGGCCGGCTTCATCCTCGGAAGCGCCGCCGCCTTCCTGGTGCTGGAGACGGCGGAGCATGCGGCAGCGCGCGGGGCAAAGGCGCTGGCACGCCTCGACATCGTGGCGAGCGGCCGAACCCGGCGGCAGCCCGGCAGCACCGAAGCCAGCCTCGCCGCGCTCTGGGCCAGCACGGGCCTCGACGCCCCGGACGCCGTGATCTCCGGCGCCACCGGAGTCGCCCCGATCACCGCGGAGGAGGGCGCGGCCCTGGCGCGCCTCGCCCCGGGAATTCCCGTGACAGCGCTGGGCGACGTGACGGGCCACAGCCTCGAGACCACGGCGCCCTTCGGGGCGGCGCTGGCGGCAGCCCTGGTCTCGGAGACAGGTCTGCGCGAAGTTGCCGTGACGGTGGTGGGCCATCGCCGCGGCGAGGGCGTGATCCGAGTCACGGCGCCCTGAGATGCCGATTCGATCGGAGCGGCCACAATGGGCGAAGGGCCCTTGCAAAGAACGGTGTAGAACGGCGCGATGACGAACCCATCTCCCCGGCACGCGACGAATCGGGACACGAAGGGCCGGCCGCTGGTGGCGGTGACAGGTCTCGGCATCGTCACCTCCCTGGGCCAGGGGCAGGCCGACAACTGGGCCGCCCTGACGGCCGGCCGCTCAGGGATCCACGCCATTCGGCGCTTTCCCACAGAGGGCCTGCGCACCCGCATCGCCGGCACCGTCGACTTCCTCGACACCGATCCGCTGGTCGCCCCCGCCCTGTCGCAGCGCTTCGCGGAGGAAGCCGCCGACGAGGCTATCGCGCAATCGGGCCTCGGCCGCCCCGGCGACTTTCCCGGCGCCCTGTTCATCGCCGTGCCCCCGGTGGAGATCGAATGGCCGCAGCGCCAAGCCCTGGCCGAGGCCTCCGGCCAGAACGGCCCGATCACCTATACCGACCTGCAGCGCGCCGCCGCGAGCCGGCGCTTCGACGCCTGGCACGACCTCTTCATCTTCGGCACGGTGGCCGACCACATCGCCGACCGCTTCGGCACCAAGGGCTCGCCGATCTCGCTCTCCACCGCGTGCTCGTCGGGCGCCACCGCGATCCAGCTCGGGGTCGAGGCGATCCGGCGCGGCGAGGTGAAGGCCGCCCTCTGCATCGGCACCGACGGCTCGGTGAACCCGGAATCGCTGATTCGCTTCTCGCTGCTCTCCGCCCTCTCCACCCAGAACGACCCGCCGGAGGCGGCCTCGAAGCCGTTCTCGAAGAATCGTGACGGCTTCGTGATGGGCGAGGGCGCCGGCGCCCTGGTGTTGGAGGACGCGGAGGCCGCACGCGCCCGGGGCGCGAAGATCCTCGGCTACGTGCTCGGCTGCGGCGAGAAGGGCGACGGCTTCCACCGCACCCGGTCGAGCCCCGACGGCGCCCCCGGCATCGCGGCGATCCGCGCCGCCCTGGACGATGCCGGTACGGAACCCGACGCCATCGACACCGTGAACGCCCACGGCACCTCGACGCCCGAGAACGACAAGATGGAGGCGATGAGCTGCGCCGCCGTCTTCGGCGACCGCATCCGCACCCTGCCGGTGTCCTCCAACAAGTCGATGATCGGGCACACCCTCACGGCCGCCGGAGCGGTGGAGGCGGTGATCTCGCTCCTCACCATCACGCATGGCCGCATTCCGCCGACCATCAACTACGCGATGCCCGACCCGGCCATCCCCCTCGACATCGTGGCGCAAGCCCGCGACGTTCCAGTGCGCCGGGTTCTCTCGAACTCGTTCGGCTTCGGTGGCCAGAACACCTGTCTCGTGCTGGCGGACGAGCCGGCATGAAGACGGACCTGCGCCCCGAATCCCATACGCGCGTCCTCGTCACCGGCGGCGCCTCGGGCCTCGGAGCCGCCATCGTGCGGGCGCTCGCCGCCGCCGGACACGATGTCACCTTCACGTATCGCTCCTCCAGTGCTGCGGCCGAGGCCCTCGTGGGGGATCTCGTCGCGACGTATCCCGGCCGCGCGATCACCGCCGAAGCCCTGGACCTCGCGGACCGGCCCGCGCTCGACGCCTTCTGCGACCGGATCGAGGACGAGCGCTTCTACGGCTATGTCCACAATGCCGGCCAATCCTCCGATGCACTCGCGGCGATGCTGGACCAGGACCGGGCCGAGGCGGCCATGCAGGTGAATTTCTGGTCGCTCACCCGCCTGGCGAAATCCCTCGTGCGGGGCATGATCCGGGGGCGTTCCGGGCGCATCATCGCCATCGGCTCGGTGGCGGCCCTGCAGGCCAGTCCGGGCAACGCGGCCTATGCGGCCACCAAGGGCGCCCTGATCGCCTATTGCCGGACGCTCGCGATCGAATCGGCCAAGCGCGGTGTCACCGTCAACGTGATCGCGCCGGGCTTCATCGACACCGAGATGATGGCGCCTTATGCCGCCTATCGCGCCACCATGGAGCGCCAGATTCCCGCCGGCCGCTTTGCGAGGCCCGAGGACGTGGCGGCCCTCGCGGCTTTCCTGATGGGCGAGGGCGCGGCCTACATCACCGGGACGGTTCTGCCGGTCGATGGCGGCCTCACCGCCATGATGGGCGTCCACCGCACCTGAGACCAAGCCGTCCCATGTTCTCGCGCCTCTCGTCCGCCATCCCAGCCGCGCTGGTCCTGGCCCTGCTTGCCGCTGTCCCGGCCTCGGCCGCCGAGGCGTACCGGGTCGACGGCCTTCCACGCGGCGAGACCCTCAGCATCCGCGAGACGCCGGACGCGGCTGCCCCCGCCCTCGGGCAGGCGCCGGTGGGCGCCCGCCTGCGCGGCTTCGGCTGCACCGCCGACACCCCGAGCGGGCTGACCTGGTGCCGGGTCAAGGCCGGCCCGATCCTCGGCTGGGCCCGGCGGCGCTATCTGTCGCCGGAGTGAATGCGGGCCGACGGGTTGATGCCCCGTGCCGCGAAGGTTAGCCAGAGCGGCATCACCGCATTCCCCTCTCCACTCCGCGGGAGAGGGGGGCCCGCACCGGCGGGTCGGGTGAGGGGAGCGCCATCTCCGGACAGGGCGCCCCTCGCCCGCCTGCTCCACAGGCACCCTCCTCCGCAGAGGGGGAGGGTATTCGGATGCGCCCGCGAAGAGAAAAGAGCCCCATGCAAGCCCTTCAGCTCCACGGCGACCGCGACCTGCGCCTCGAAGACGTCGCGGAGCCCGCCGCCCCCGGCCCCGGCGAGGTCCAGATCCGGGTGCGCGCCGTGGGCCTCAACTTCATCGACGTCTGGGGCTTTCGCGGCATGGCCTTCGCCAAGCGCAAGCTTCCCCTCGCCGTGGGGGCCGAAGCCTCGGGCGAGATCGTCTGCGTCGGCGAGGGCGTCGCGGATCTGGCCGAGGGCGACCGGGTGGCGATGTACGGCGCCCAAACCTGCGGGCGGTGCAGGGCCTGTCGGGAGGGGCGTGACAACCTGTGCGAGGATGTCTCCGGCGTCATGGGCTTCCACATCGACGGCTTCGCCCGCGAGCGCGTCACCATGCAGGCCCGCCTCGTGGTCAAGATCCCGGACGGCGTCAGCTTCACCGATGCGGCCTGTGCCCCCGTGGCCTTCGGCACCGTGCAGCACATGCTGTTCGACAATGCCCGCCTGGAGCCCGGCGAGAGCATCCTCGTCCATGCCGGCGGCTCCGGCATCGGTACGGCGGCGATCAAGATGGCCAAGGCCATCGGCTGCACGGTGTTCACCACCGTGGGCGACGACGCCAAGGGCGAGAAGGCCAGGGCGCTCGGGGCCGACCACGTCATCAACTATCGCGACGAGCGCTTCGAGGGCGAGGTGCGTCGCCTGACCAAGCGCAAGGGCGTCGACGTGGTGTTCGAGCATGTCGGACCGGACACCTGGAACGGCTCGCTCCTGTGCCTCAAGCGCGGCGGCCGCCTCGTCACCTGCGGCTCGACCTCGGGCGTCTCGACCACCATGAACCTGATGCAGCTGTTCCAGCAGCAATACCGCATCACCGGCTCGTTCGGCTGCTCCATGGCCAATATCCGCGACGCCATGGCCAAGATGGCGCAAGGCATCACGCCGGTCGTGGACACGGTCCTGCCGCTGGCCGATTTCGCGCAGGGCCTGGAACGCCTGGAATCCCGCAAGGTCTTCGGCAAAATCCTGGTGACGCTCTGAGTTGCAGCGCACACGGGTGCCGTCAAAGGCTAAAATGAATTATGCCAGGGATCAGGGTCGTCGACGGAACGCCCCGCGTCACGGGATTCGTTTTGCTCCGCCTTGCCCTCGTTCTGAAGCGTCACCTGCCGCGGCTCGCCGGGCTCGCGATGATCCCCCTGATCCGGGGTCTGTTCTGGCTGGCGCGCCTGCTCGGGGCGGAGCGGGCGAGCCGGGTCGGCGGATGGGTCGCCCGGACGGTCGGGCCGTTCCTGCCGGCCCACCGCACCGCGGTCGCCAACCTGCGCGCCGCCTTCCCTGAACGCGATGCGGCGGCGATCCGCGCGCTCGCCTTGGAGGCGTGGGACAATCTCGGCCGCACCGGCGCGGAATACGCCCATCTTCACACCCTGTTCGATCTCGATCCGGCGGACCTCACGGCCCCCGGGCGCATCACGGTCGCGGGCGAGACCCACTTCGCCGACCTGCGCGACGACGGCAAACCGGGCCTGATCTTCTCCGCCCACCTGGCGAACTGGGAATTGCCCGCGATCTGCGCGGCGCGGTTCGGCCTCGACGCGACGGCGATCTTCCGTCCCCCCAACGATGCGGCTTCCGCCCGCCTCGTGCAGGAGGTCCGGCGCCAGACCATGGGGGGCCTCGCGGCAGCCGGGCAGGGCGCGGTTTTCGCCATGCAGGGCGTGGTCGAGCGCGGCGGCCATCTCGGCCAGCTCATCGACCAGCACTTCACCCGGGGCGTGGTGGTGGAGTTCTTCGGCAAGCCCGTGCTGGTCAACCCGCTGCTCGGCAAGCTCGCCCGCCATTACGAGTGTCCGGTGCACGGCGCGCGCGTCGTCCGCCGCGGGGGAACCCGGTTCCACCTCGAACTGACGCCTCCCCTCGACCTGCCGCGCGATGCCTCCGGTGCCATCGACGTCCAGGGTGCGATGCAGGCGATGACGCGGGAGATCGAGGGGTGGATCCGCGAGAATCCCGGCCAGTGGCTCTGGATGCATCGGCGCTGGCGCCCCGCGATGCTGCCGAAGCCGAAGTTGAAGCCAAAGTCCTCGCACGATCCGGTGCACGGGTCGGCCGGGGACCCGGCGCCGACGACCCCGGCCGCGGATCGAGCGACCGTGATGCCGGAGAACGGCCAACCGTCGGTATCATGACGGCATGAGGCTCGCCGCGATGTTCCTGCTGCGCCGTACCGGCGGCCTGCCCCTGGCACTGGTCCTGGCCGGCGCCCTGACGGCCGTCGCGACGATGGCCCGTGCGGGCGAGCGCTCGCCGGTGGTGATCGAGCTCTACACGAGCCAGGGCTGCGCCGCGTGCCAACCGGCCTCGCGGGTGCTCGGAGACTTCGCCCGGGAGCCCGGCGTCATCGCCCTGACCTTCCCGATCACCTATTGGGACTATCTCGGCTGGAAGGATGCCTATGGCCAGCCGGCCTTCACGGCGCGGCAGCGGGCCTATGCGTCCCTGCGCGGCGAACGGCAGATCTTCACGCCCCAGGCCATCGTCAACGGCGAGCCGTCGATGATCCGCTCCGACCGGAACTCCCTGGAGCGCGCCCTGCGGCGCGCCCGGGCGAGCAGCGTGCCGTCGGTCTCGGTGAAGAGCTGGGAGGAGGGCGACCGGATCTGCATCGACGTCGGCGCGAGCACTGGGCCGGAGGCCAAAGCCGACCTGTGGCTCCTGCCGGTCATGCGCCGGCGCCGCCTCGCCATCGGCGGCGGCGAGAACAAGGGGCAGGTCTTCGACTACATCAACGTGGTGCGGGGGATGCACCGGATCGGCGCCTGGACCGGACAGGCGGCGCATTTCGAGATCCCGCACCGGATGGCCGAAGTGACCGAGGCCGACACCTACGTCGTGGTGCTCCAGGGCGGCAACGAGGGTCGCCCGACCCGCATTCTTGGTGCCGCCAAAGCGCCAGGATTCTGAAGGCCCCCGGCTTCCGGGAACGCCCCCTGTCCTCAGGACGCGATGCGGGCGCCGCCCGGGCACGGCTTCCCGGGTCGTCGCCGCCCGAGCGGCCCGTGGTTCGAGGCTGACCTCACGCGGGTTGAGGTTGAATCAGGCCACGGTTCCGATCCGGGCTCACGCCACCCATTCGCCAGCCCGCATCACCGGAATCGCGCGGCCCTCGGCGGAGAGACCGTCGACGTCGATCTCCTTCGAGCCGATCATCCAGTCGATGTGGATGAGGCTGCGATTGGCTCCGCGCGCCGCGAGGTCGTCCTCGCTGAAATCCGCGCCGCCATTGCGAAAACACTTGCTGTAGGCTTGGCCGAGGGCGATGTGGCTGGCGGCGTTCTCGTCGTAGAGGGTGTTGTAGAACAGCAGCCCTGAGGCCGAGATCGCCGAGGAAGCCGGCACCAGCGCGACTTCGCCGAGGCGGCGCGCGCCCTCGTCGGTCTCCAGGACCTTGGCCAGGACGTCGCCGCCAGTGCGGGCGGTGGCCTCGACGATGCGGCCGTCCTCAAAGCGCACGCGGATGCCGTCGATCAGCGTGCCCTGGTAGGACAGGGGCTTGGTGCTGGTGACCGTCCCGTCGACCCGGTCCTTGTGCGGGGTGGTGAACACCTCCTCGGTGGGTATGTTGGCGTTGCAGACGATGCCGCTGCGCGAGGCCGAGGCGCCGCCGCACCATTCGTGATCATCGGCGAGGCCGACCGTAAGATCGGTGCCGGGACCGAAGAAGCGCAGAGCCGCGAAGCGGTGCGCGTTGAGGGCGTTCATGCGCGTGTGGAGAGCGGCATTGTGCGCCTCCCAGGCCGCGACCGGGTCGGGACCGTCCACGCGCGAGGCCGCGAAGATCGCATCCCACAGGCGGGCGACCGCCTCGCCCTCGGGCAGGTCGGGGAACACCGTCCTGGCCCACGGCGTGGTCGCGGCCGAGACGATGGTCCAGTTGGTGGAAAAGTTGGCGATAAGTTCGAGAGCCGGCACATAGGCCTTCGAGCGGGCGCGATTGGCGCGCGCGACCTTGCCGGCATCCTGGCCCGCCAGCAGGGACGGGTCGTCCCCCGCGATGGCGAGGCGGGCCGCGCCGTTGCGGTAGGCCTCGGCCATGCCGCTGTAGAGCCAGCCGGCGGCCGTGTCGAAGGCGTCGTCCGGCGCGTGGGCGAACCGCGCCAGGGTGGCGGCATCGTCCGCGTAGAAGGTGGTGACGAGCGAGGCTCCGGCCTTGTAGGCCTCTTCGGTGATGGCGCGAGCCAGCGGCACCGTTTCGAGCGGCGCCGTGATCACCAGTTCCTGTCCCGGCCGCAGACCGAGGCCGACCTTCACGGCGACTTCCGCGAGGCGCTGGAGCCGCTCCGCATGCGGGGCCGGGCCCAAAGGTGCCGCTCCGTGCGTCGTCTGCGCGATCCCGTCCATCCCGTGTCTCCCGGTCCTGCCTGAAGCGTCTCGCGCTCAAGATCAGGTCTCGGGAGGCCAGGTCAAGCGCTGCGCGCGCCGCCCCCGCGCCAGGTCAGGCCGCGCGCGACCAGGTGATCTGGCCGAGGTTCTCCCGGAAGGCAAAGCGCAGGAGGTGGTCGGAGACCACGTTCTCCAGGCGGGTCAGGGCAGCCGGATCGGGAGTGGCCACCCGCATCAGGAGCGCGTCGGGACCGGCCTCGAAGGTACAGACCCGGTCCTCGCCGAACGGCACGCGACCGGCATCCTCGGTGGCTTCCACCGGGAACTTGTGGCTCCAGTGACGGCAGAGCTGCTTGAGATAGCGGCTCGCCTCGGCGGTCGGAACTCTCGCCTGGGAAGTCGGCATCGAACGTGTCTCCTGCTCGGTCTTCGGTTGCGAACCGCGTGGTGCTGCCTCTCCGCAGGAGAGGACAAAGCGGTTAAGGCCAGCCTAACTCGCCGCACTGCACCCAATCGGCCGTCGTTGCGGTTCAGCCTCTTCAGCCCATAGAACAGCCGATTTATGGCGCGCCGCCGTCGACAATCTGACAATCCTTTGTGCGGCGCACAATAGTAATCCGACGGGATGCGACAGGGTTCCGGCTAAATTTTTGTTGAGGCCTCCGATAAGACGTATGACGCCGCGAAGCGGGGAGGCGCTGCGGCTACTCACGATCGAGCATTCGAGATCAGCCGGGGTTCAGAATCTTGCTCGGGGCAAGGATTTTACCCGGGTTCAACAGATCGCCCGGATCGAGGGCGGCCTTGAGGCGGCGCATGAGGTCGAGGGCGACCGGGTCGGCGTAGCGCGCCAGTTCGTCTCGCTTGAGCAGGCCGACTCCATGCTCAGCCGCGATCGATCCGCCGAGGGCGTCAACGATGTCGTGGACGATCCGGTTGAACCGCCCCCAATCCGCCAGGAAGGCGGCGCGGTCCATGCCAACGGGCTGACTCAGGTTGAAGTGGATGTTGCCGTCGCCGAAATGCCCGAAGGCGCAGACGCGCAGGCCCGGCATCTCCGCCTCGCAGGCCTGCGTCGCCCGCGCGAGAAATTCGGGCAGGCGGGAGAGCGGCACCGAGACGTCGTGCTTGATCGAGCCGCCCTCGGCTTTCTGGACCTCGGACAGGCTCTCGCGCAGGTCCCAGAAGGCGTTCGCCTGCGCCTCGCTGGCCGCCAGTGCGGCATCGTCGAGGCGGCCTTCGTCCTGGGCCCGGGCGAGCAGCGTCTCCATCAGGGTCGCGGCCTCCTCGCCCGGGCGCGTGGTTGAAACCTCCACCAGCGCGTAGGCCCCGTGGCGCCCGGCCAGGGGCGCGCGCGCGCCGGCCCGGTGGCGCAGGACGATCTCCAACCCGAAGGGCGCGATGTACTCGAAGGCGGTGAGGCCGGCCCCGGCCTCCGCCCGCAGGCGCCGGAACAGGTCCAGGGCGGCATCGGCCGAGGCGAGGCCGACGAAGGCCACGGCGCGGGAGGTCGGCCGGGGAAAGAGTTTCAGCACCGCGGCGGTAATCAGCCCGAGCGTTCCTTCCGAGCCGAGGAACAGATGCTTGAGATCGTAGCCCGCATTGTCCTTGCGCAGGCCCTTGAGCCCGTTCCAGATCCGGCCATCGGCCAGCACGACCTCGAGCCCAAGGACGAGGTCGCGGGCGTTGCCGTAGGCCAGCACGGCGGTCCCACCCGCATTGGTGGAGAGATTGCCGCCGATGCGGCAGGAGCCCTCGGAGGCCAGTGAGAGCGGAAACAGCAGGCCGGCGGCCTGGGCCGCCGCCTGAACGTCGGCCAGCACCATGCCGGCCTCCACGGTGATGCTGGCATTGACGGGGTCGATCGCCCGCAGGCGCGTCAGGCGTGCCATCGACAGCACGATGCCGCCCTGCGGCAGGCCGCCGCCGACATGACCGGTGTTGCCGCCCTGGGCCACCACCGGCACGCCGGCCTCGGCGCAGGCCCGGACCACGCCGGCGACCTCGGCGGTGTCGGCAGGCCGCACCAGCGCCAGGGCGTGCCCACGCTGCAAGCCACGGGTCTCGGCGAGGTGGGGCGCGAGGTCGGTCGCGTCGGTCAGGACATGGGCGGGGCCGAGGCACGTGGTGAGGTATGCCAGCAGGCGGGAAGGATCGGTCACCACAGGTCTCGCACGTTGGATCTCACCGGCCCGGACCCGCACCGCGACGGGATGGCGCGGCCGAGCCTGCAGCCTATGATAGGGATGGCGGGACGTCCTGTGCAGGGCGGGCGACCGGGCGCAGCGCCGCATCGTCCCGGAAATGAGGTTGGCTTCCCATGTTGTCCGTGATTCCAAACCCACCCCGCATCGCCCTGCCGATCGTCGGCAGCGACGACCTCTTCCCCGTGCGGCGGGTCTACTGCGTCGGTCGCAACTACGCCGCCCATGCCCGCGAGATGGGCAAGGACCCGGACCGGGAACCGCCGTTCTTCTTCATGAAGCCCGCCGACGCCCTGCAGATCGTCACGGGCGACGATCCGGTCGACCATCCGTATCCGCCGCGCACCGAGAACTACCATTTCGAGGTGGAGATGGTGGCGGCCCTCGGCCTCGGCGGTCGCGACATCGCGGAGGCATCCGCCCTTGGCCATGTCTACGGCTATGCGGTCGGCCTCGACATGACCCGGCGCGACGTCCAGGACGAGGCCAAGCGCTTGGCACGGCCCTGGGACCTCGCCAAATCCGCCGACGCCTCGGCACCGATCGGACCCTTGCACCCGGCCTCGGCCATCGGTCACCCCGCGCGGGGCGCCATCACGCTGGCGGTGGACGAGCGGGAGCGCCAGCGCGGCGACCTCTCCGAGATGATCTGGTCGACCCAGGAGCAGATCGCGCTGCTCTCGACCTATTTCGAGCTGCACCCGGGCGACCTCATCTTCACCGGCACGCCGTCCGGCGTCGGCGCGGTGTCGCGCGGCGAGACCATGACGGCGGCCATCGACGGCCTGGGCGTCATCCGCCTGCGGGTCGTCTGAGGCGGATGCTGCTCGACCGATCCTGGATGCGGCGCCTGATCCAGTATGGCGCCCTCGCGACGCGCGGCATGACGCTCGGCGTCCGGGGCGCCGCCCTCGACGCGGAGGGCCGGGTTTGCCTCGTGCGCCACACCTACGTGGCGGGCTGGCACCTGCCGGGCGGCGGCGTCGAGGCCGGCGAGAGCGCGGCGGCGGCGATGATCCGCGAGTTCCGCGAGGAGGCCGAAATCGTGGTCGATCCCGACCGACCGATGCGGCTGCATGGGTTCTACCACAACCGAACGGCGGCGGGGCGCGACCACGTCGCTCTCTACGTGGTGCACGCCTTCTCGGTTCGGGTTCCGAAGGCGCCGGACGGCGAGATCGCGGCCTGCGGGTTCTTCGCCCTCGACGCGCTGCCCCCGGAGACCACCGCCGCGACCCGCGCGCGCCTGCGCGAGATCCGCGAGGGTGTGCCGTCATCGGCCCACTGGCAGGCCTGAGGGCCGGACGCGATGCCGGCAAACCGCCCCGGCGATTCAGCGCTTGCAACGCCCGGCGGAATGGTGTTTAGAGACGCCGTCCGGGGCCGCCGGCGGGTCTTTCCCACCAGCGGTGCGGTTGTGAGCGGGTGTAGCTCAGGGGTAGAGCACAACCTTGCCAAGGTTGGGGTCGAGGGTTCGAATCCCTTCGCCCGCTCCAATTGACAGACCGAGACGACCGGAGCGACAGCCGCTGCAAGGCGGCTTTTTGCTTCGTTGAGACGAAGAACCGTCCGGCCGGGAACAACGCCTGGGCCACGACGGGTGTGAGCGGGTGTAGCTCAGGGGTAGAGCACAACCTTGCCAAGGTTGGGGTCGAGGGTTCGAATCCCTTCGCCCGCTCCAGTTTTCCAGCCGAAGTCTGATCGACTTGACGCCCCTCGGGGCGTTTTTGCGTTTGAGGGCCGTGCGTTGCCAGCGCCGGCTCAAGGACCGCGGGATCGTCCGAGACAGCTTTCCCGATAAGCAGACGGCGTCACCGCGAAGCGGCGGCGGAACTGCTGGCGAAGGGCTGCGGCCGTGGTGAAGCCGGCCGCTTCGGCGACGGCCTGGAGGGGGTGATCCGCCTGCTCCAGCAGGTCGCGGGCACGGGCGAGGCGTAGGTCGAGAAGCCAGCGGGCGGGCGTCGTACCTGTCGCTGCGGAGAAGCGCCGCAACAGGGTCCGGGAACTCATGCCGGCGCGGGCGGCGAGATGGGCGACCGGCCAGGCGCCGGCCGGGTTCGCCCGCATCGCGTCGAGGAGGGGGCCGATCCGGGCGGCCTCGTGCAGCGACGGCACCGCGCCCATGACGATCTGGGCCTGTCCGCCGTCCCGGTGGGGTGGGACCACGAGGCGTCGGGCGACGCGATTGGCGGCGACCGGGCCGAAATCGCGCCGCACCAGGTGCAGGCAGAGGTCGATCCCGGCGGCACTGCCGGCCGAGGTCAGGATCGCGCCCTCGTCCACGTAGAGCACGTCCGGAGTGAAGCGGATGCCCGGATGGCGGATGGCGAGGGCTTCAGCGTGGCGCCAGTGCGTGGTGGCGCGTCGGCCGTCCAGCAGCCCGGCCGCCGCGAGGACGAAGACGCCCGAACAGATCGACAGGATGCGCGCGCCCCGCGCGGCGGCCGCCCGGAGGGCCGACACGAGGGCCTCCGGCACCGGTATCTCCGCACCCCGCCAGCCCGGCACCACGATGGTGCCGGCCTGATCCAGGAGGTCGAGCCCGCCGTCGACGAGGAAGCGGACTCCGCCCTCGGCCCGCATCGGGCCGGGATCGAGGGCCGCCACCGCGAATCGGTACCAGTCCGCTCCCATTTCCGGACGCGGCAATCCGAAGATCTCCACGGCGACACCGAATTCGAAGGTGCAGAGCCCGTCATAGGCCAGCACCACCACGAGACGGTCGGCTGGGGGAAGGCGCACCTGCGGCTTTGGCATGATCGCAACGCTAACTGGCAATCCGGCCCGCCGCCAAGCCGCCCGGGCGTTGGTAGCTTGGTCGTCCACGTTGGAGGAAGATCACCGATGAGCCTCGTCAGCGCCATTCCCAACTGTTCGCCCGCCATCGCACGCGCGCATTTCCGACGCCGTCTGGCTTTGGAGACCGATTGTGCCGACGTGGCTGCGGCCCTTCGGGCGGGTGCGCCCGACTTCGTGCTGCTGCACGCGGTCGGGTCGGAGGCCGCATTCCGCAAGCGCCATATCCCCGGGGCGCTGCATCTGCCGGCTCGCGGGATCACGGCGGAGCGCCTGGGCGCTTGGCCCGCGGACACGCTCTTCGTGGTCTATTGCGCCGGGCCCCACTGCAACGGCGCCGACCGGGCCGCCCTGCGGCTCGCCGAACTCGGCCGCCCGGTGAAGGTGATGCTCGGGGGTCTGACGGGCTGGGCCGACGAAGGCCTGGCCTTCGCAAGCGAGATTTGACCCGCGCGGGCGAGGCCTGACCCGCGCGGGAGATGCGTCTGCGCAGCAGAAGGAACCCGGAATTCGGACGCGATCCTGAAATCGGGCAAGATCAGGACCGCACTCTTCAATCTTCCTTTACCATAGAGCGAACAAAGTTACCCTCGGGGCGTCGCCAGGGTCCGCCTCCAGCCGGACGTCCATGTTCCTGTTCACCACGCCCCCCGCCAATTCCCGCGATTCCGGCGCAAGCCGGGATGCGGGATTGCGCGACACGCCCCCCGCCGGGCGCGCGACCGCACCGGGCGGCGTGATCGAGGCGATCCGGGACGGGGCGCAGACCTCCGGGACCGGCTTCGACTATCTCCTCGCCACGGCGCAGCGGGAATCCTCGCTCGACCCCTCGGCCAAGGCCGGCACCTCCTCGGCCACCGGCCTGTTCCAGTTCATCGAGCAGACCTGGCTCGGCACCATGAAGAATGCCGGGCCGCGCCTCGGCTTCACCACCTACGCCGATGCAATCACCAAGGGGACCGACGGCACCTACAGCGTGAGCGATCCGGCCGCCAAGCAGACCATCCTGGACCTGCGTCGCGATCCCCGGATCGCCGCCACCATGGCGGGCGCGCTGACCGAGCGGAACCGCGAGACGCTGACGGCCGCCCTCGGGCGCGAGCCCACGGGGGGCGACCTCTACGCCGCCCACGTCCTCGGCGCGCGCGGGGCCGCCGCTCTGATCAACACCGCGCAGGCGAGCCCCGCCCGAGTCGCCGCCCTCGACATGCCGGAGGCGGCCGCAGCGAACCGCAGCCTATTTTACGACAAGGCCGGGCGTCCGCGCGGAGCGGCCGAACTCTACGCCCATCTGGCCGCGGTACGCCCCGCAGCGCCGCAGGCGGTGTCCGGCACCCAGGCAATCTCCGGCACCTTGGCAGTCTCCGGAACCCTGGCGCTGCCCGAGGGTACCACCGCCTACGCCTCCCTCAACGAGGGTGGCCTGCGCTCGATGTTCCAGACCGATCCGCGCCAGCAGGGTGGCGTCTCGGCCGGCGTCGCCCGCCTCTGGCAGGGGCGAAACGCCGGCCAGGATGCGGTTCGGGCGGAGCCGCCGCGAGCCGCGCCGACCTACTTCCCCCGCTCGGACGGCACCGAGACCGGGAGCGCCGCCGTCGCCCCGGCGGTATCGACGCCCGCTCTCCCGGTCCCCTCGGCGGCCCTCGTCGGCGCGCCGCAGCCGCCGCGCCGGCCGGCGGAGTTCGGCGGGTCCGGACCATCGGCGCGGGTCGGCGCACCCCTCGATTTGTCCCTCTTCACCATTCGGAGCGGCTCATGATCATCCGCCAGTTCCTCACCTGGACGCAGCACACCTCCGCCGCGCGACGGGCGGAGGCGGCCGGTGCCCTGGCCCGTGCCTACCTGTATGGCGGCCTCGGCGAGGACGTCGCCTGGGAGGCGGAAGCCGCGCTCCTCGCTCTCCTCGACGATCCCTCGAGCCTGGTCCGCCGCGCCCTGGCCGAGGCCTGCGCCGCGTGCGCGAACGCCCCCCGTACCCTGATCGTGGCCCTGGCGAGCGACCAGGCCGAGATCGCCACCTTGGTGCTGGCCCGCTCGCCGGTGCTGAGCGACGCCGACCTCGTCGACGGCGTCGCCATCGGCTGCCCCGCCACCCGCCGCGCCATCGCGAGCCGGGTGGACCTGTCGCCCGCCGTCGCCGGGGCGCTCGCCGAAATCGCCGAGCCCGAGGCACTGGTCGTGCTGGTTCGCAACCGCAGCGCCCACATCACCACCGGCAGCCTGATGCGGATGGTCGAGCGCCACGGCGACGTGGCCGCCCTGCGCGAGGCAGTCCTGGCCCGTCCGTACCTGCCCCTCGAGGTGCGCCAGTGCGTGACGATGCGTCTCGCCGAATCGCTCTCCGCCTTCGCGGTGTCCTCCGGCTGGCTCACGCCGGCCCGTAGCGCGCGCGCCAGCCGCGAGGCCCAGGAGCGCACCACCCTGGCCTTCTGCGCCGAGGCCCATCCGATCGATCTCGCCCGCCTCGTGGCCCACCTCAAGGCCTGCGGCCAGCTCAATGCCGGCCTGCTGCTGCGAGCGATCCTGTCCGGCCACATGGCCTTCGCCGAGATGGCTCTGGCCGATCTTGCAGGCCTTCCGGCCCGGCGGGTGGCGGGCCTGATGCAGGAGGCCTCGAGCGCCGCCTTCGCCGCCCTCCACCGCAAGGCTGGCCTGCCCGCCGTGCTTCTGCCGGCCTTCAGCGCCGCCCTCTCGGCTTGGCGCGAGGCCGGCCAGGGCACCACCACCAGGGCGGGCGCCGGCCTGTCGCGCCTGATGATCGAGCGGGCGCTGACCGCCTGCGAGACGATGCCCTTCGCCGAGGCGCAGAGCGTCATGGCCTTGCTGTCCCGCTTCGAAGCCGAAGCGGCCCGCGACGAGGCGCGGGTGCTCGCGCGCGAACTCGCGGCGGAAGCGGAGCAGACCGAAATCCTGCGGATCGAGCGCGAGATCCTCGATGCCGAATGGCGCGAGGCGCAGCGCCAAGTCATCGCCCGCTGGGATGAGCCGGAGCGTCCGGCCGTTGCGATGGCCGCCCCGGCACCGGTCGAAGCGCCCTTAGTCCAAGCACGCGACGTGGAATTCGCCTTGCCCGCTTCTCCTTTGCCCGCTTCTCCTTTGCCCGCTTCTCCCTTGCCCGCTTCTCCCTTGCCCGAATCCGATTCGGCCCGCACCGATCCGGTCGGCCTCATCCTCGATGGCCTGTCCGACTCGATCATGGCCGAGTTCCAGGGTAGCCGCGCACGGGTCCACGCGGTAACCGTCGAAGTCGTGCTGGACGCAATCCCCGACGCCCTGATCGCGAGCTATCGCGACGACCGGGCGCGGATCGCCGCCTGAGGCATTGGCAGCCCTGGCCGCCGAGCCGGCCGGGAGATGCTCGGCCGAGCCTCAGCCGAACTGCTCGCGCAGGATGCGCTCGTCGAGGCTGTGGCCGGGATCGTGCAGCAGGGTCAGGTTGGTGGCGTGGTCGAGCCAGGTCTCGACCGTGCAGACCCGGCGGAATTCCGTATGGTCGGCCACCGCCGCCACCGGGCGATGCGCGGGATCCAGCACCTCGATGTGGATGCGCGCGTAATCGGGCAGCAGCGCCCCGTGCCAGCGCCGCGGCCGGAAGGCCGAGATCGGCGTCAGGGCCAGGAGCCGGGCGTTGAGGGGCAGGATCGGGCCGCCGACCGAAAGGTTGTAGGCCGTCGAGCCGGCCGGAGTCGCCGCCAGCACACCGTCGGCGATCAGTTCGGGCAGGCGCACATGTCCATCGACCGAGATCCGCAGCTTGGCGGTCTGATGGGTCTGGCGCAGCATGTAGACTTCGTTGAGGGCGCGCGCTTCGTGCCGGCGCCCCTCGGTGTCCACCGCCTCCATCATCAGCGGGTGGATGATGCTGCGCTTGGTGTTCTCCAGGCGCTCGATCAGGCCGTCCTCGCGAAACTCGTTCATGAGGAAGCCGACCGTGCCGCGATTCATGCCGTAGATCGGCGTGCCGGCATGCATGAAGCGGTGCAGGGTCTGGAGCATCAGGCCGTCACCGCCGAGCGCCACCACCACGTCGGCCTCGTCGGGGGGCACGTGGTCGTAGCGGCGCATCAGGATGGCGGCAGCCTGCCGGGCGTCCTCCGTGGGACTCGCGACGAAGGCAAGCCGTTCGAACCGCCGCGCCATGGGCCTATATCCGCCTTGCCGAACAACCGACCGGTTACCTTGCCGGACACTTTGCCGAACGCCCCTCCGAGGCGGAGCGTCCGCTTCGGCGTTCGCGTTAAAATCCCATCGGCATTCCGCCGATACGCTCCCGCCTGGGGAGCGGCAGAACCTTGGTCGGAGACCCATAGCATGGAGCGACCGCTTCTCGTCTACACCACCTTCCCGGATGCCGGCACCGCCCTGGCGATCGGCGAGGAACTGGTGCGCCTCAAGCTGGCCGCCTGCGTCAACGTCCTGCCCGGGATGCTGTCGGTCTATGCCTGGAAGGGTGTGGTGGAGCGGGGCGAGGAGGTGGCGGCCATCCTGAAAAGCCGGGAGAGCCTGGCCGAAGCCCTCGGCGCAGCCTTGAAGGCGCGTCACCCCTACGAGACGCCGATCATCCTGCATCTCCCGGTGACGGGGGCCGACCCCGACACCGCGGCCTGGATCCTCGCCGAGACGGACGCCCATATTCAGGAATCACCGACCGGATAGCTGCGACCCTTCCACATCGGGGTTCCGGCCCCCTTGCGCCGCAGCAGCGCGGTCCACTGGATCGCCAGTGCCACCAGCACGGTCAGGGGATGCAGCAGGATGGTGCCCGCCGGCTCGCGGGTCACCAGGGTAATCGCGGCCCGGGTGGCCAGCGAGAGCAGGGCAGCGGCGAAAGCCAGGAAGGCGGCGGTCCCCGAACCGATGCCGCACAGGGCCAGGATCAGGAGAAGCCAGGGCAGGACGTGTCCGCCCGCCAGCAGCAGGGTCCAGACCGGCAGGGCTCCGGGCGTTGCCATGCCCTCGCGCGCGTTCTTCGAGAAGCCGGCCCAGCTCTGGCCGAACCCGCGATACATCCGGCAGGTGGCGAGGGCGTGCGCGGCCACGAGATCGGTCCGGTAGCCGGCCGAGCGGAAGCGGCGCGGAAGCACGACACCGTCGTGGAGACTCATGCGCAGGGCGCCGTGGCCACCGATGTCCCGGTAGGCGCTGCGCGCGACCAGTACGAGCTGGCCACAGGCGGCCCCAAGGCTGGGGCGCAGGGAGGCTCGCATCATCGCCATCGGCAGGTAGCCGACGAGCAGGAAATTGATCATGGGCACCGTCAGGCGCTCGCCGAGGGAGCCCATATGCTGGCGCGGAACCCCGCTGACCAGGGCCGCATCGGTCCGACGGGCATGGGCGGCCAGCGCGGCGGCGGCGGCGGGGGCCAGGGTCACATCCGCATCGACGAACAGGAGATGGGTGCCCTGTGCCGCCTCGGCGAGGCGGGCGCAGGCGTGGTTCTTGCCCGTCCAACCGTCCGGCAAGGGCGGGATCTGGACAAGGCGCAGGCGCGGGTCGGTGGCGGCAATGGCGAAGACGATCGCGGCGGTGTCGTCGGTGGACTGGTCGTCGCCGACGAGCACCTCCAGGGCGACTCCCGCGCTGGCCAGGGCGGCCCGCACCGTCGCGGCGATGACCTCCGCCTCGTTGCGAGCCGGGATCAGCACAGAGACCTTGGCCCGGACGTCGAGATCCGGTTCGGGGGTTCGCAGGATGGACAGGTTGATCCAGGCGATCAGGCCCGGCAGCAGGGCGCAGACGAGCGCCAGGATCGCGAGGCCGAACATCACGGGACCAGATCTCCCTTGCGGCTGGGTGCATCCCCCGCCTGATGGGCCGGCTCGAAGCGCCGGCCGCCGAGGACGGCACGCAGGCGCCGCCAGACATCGTAGACCCCGCCGATCCCCTTGGCACCGGAGGCGACGGCCGTGAAGCGCGCGGCGTCGCGGGACACGACGTCGGCGCTGAGGCGATCGAGGGTGGCGGTCAGGTCGGCCTCCATCCGGGCGAGCCGCTCCGGCCGGGGGAGGGCGAGCAGTTCGGCACCGGACACCGGCTTGCCGAAGGCCGCGAAGGCCTCCCCGCCGCGCTCCTCCCAGAAGGCGTATTCGAGGGCGAGGGGCACGAACAGGGCTTCGGGCGCGATCTCGGGCAGGCGTCCGACGCCGCCGCGCAGGGCCAGCGGACGCGCGCGGACATCCTGGAACCGTCCCTGCGCGGTGATCCAGATCATCCGGTTCGGCACCCCCAGGATGCGCCGGCTCGCCTTCAGGAACTGGGCGGCGCCGCGCGCCGATTCGAGATCCACCGCGAAGGCCCCCATCCGGGCGAACACCGCGTATTTCTCCAGCATGCGCGCATCGAAGGGCGCGTAGCTGTCGCGGCTCGGAAACAGCCGCCCGGCCAGGAGGATGACCACGGCGGCATCCCACCAGGCCGGATGGTTGCAATACACCACCACCGGACCGGGATGATCCGCGCAAGCCGGCACGCCCCAGCGGGCGAGCCGTAGGGCGTTGAGGTGGCGCCGCAGGTAGCGGTCGAAATACCCGACCATGAACCGCCACAGGGCGGGTGATCGGGCCGGAACGTCCTCGCGGGACACGCGTCGGGCCTCAGGCGCTGGCGCGCACCTCGCTGCTCGCGTCGCTGCCTCGCGCATCGGTGTCGAGGGCGTCGGCCGCGATCCAGCCCGACATCATCACCATGGGCATGCCCGGCCCCGGATGGGCGGCGCCGCCGGCGAGGTAGAGGCCGCGCACCTGCCGCGAGCGGTTGCCGGGCTTGAAGGCGCCCATGAACTTGCCGTGCGAGGCGAGGCCGTAGATCGCGCCGTTCAGCACCTTGTAGCGCTCGTGGATATCCTGCGGTGTCAGGTGCCGCTCGACCACGATGCGCTCCTCGAGGTCGGGCATGTTGCCGGTGCGCTTGAGCTTGTCGAGGATGACCTGGCGGTAGGCCGGGAACATCTTCGACCAGTCGTGGTGCGGGCGCAGGTACGGCGTATGGACCAGGACGTAGAGCGCCTCGCCGCCCTCGGGCGCCACTGAGGGATCGGTGGAGGAGGGGGCCGCGAGGTAGGCGGTCGGGTCCGGGGCCGGCTCGCCCTTGTGATAGATGTAGTCGAACTCCTCCTCCGGATCGCGGGAGAAGACGAAGTCGTGGTGGTTCAGGTGCTCGTAGCGCTTGTTCAGCCCGAGATAGAGCACCACGCCGGAACAGGCCGGCTCGAAGCTCTTCTTCTCGTAGGTCTTGCCGACGTCGCCGCCGACGAGTTCGCGATAGGTCCGCACCGAATCCATGTTGGAGATCACGGCGTCGAACGGAGTGATGCCGGCGGCGGTCTTCACGCCCTTCACCGCGCCCTTCTCGATGGCGAGGCCGGTGACCTCGTCGCCGGGACGCAGGGTCGCGCCGAGTTCACCCGCGAGCTTCGTCAGGGCCTCGGCCACCGCGCGGGTGCCGCCCATCGGGTACCAGACCCCCTCCGCCGTCTGCATATGGGCGATGGCGCAGAGCACGGCCGGTGCGCCGTAGGGCGAGGAGCCGACATATTGCACGAAGTGATCGAGCATCTGTGCGAGGCGCGCGTCCTTCACCTTCGACCGGATGGTGCCCGCCACCGACGAGCCCATGCGCAGGGAGAGCACGTCGCGCAGGGTGCCGGGGTTCATGTTGGCGCGGATGTTGATGGTGTCGAACAGGTCCTCGACCGGCTTCCAGAAGAAGAACTTGTTCGAGACGTCATGCAGGTGCTCGGAGATCTCGAGGAACTTCTTGTAGCCCTCGCCGGCGCCGGTGTTGGGCGCGAAACGCTCCATGTCGGCCGCCATGGTGGGGACGTCGGCCATGAGGTCGAGATGGGTGTTGTCGTCGAAGAAACAGCGCCATTGCGGATCGAGGCGGCGCAGGTCCAGGTAGTCGTGGATGTTGCGTCCGGCCTCCTGGAAGATCCGCTCCAGCACCTTCGGCACGGTCAGGATGGTCGGCCCCATGTCGAAGCGGAACCCGCCCTCGTGCAGGACCGCGGCTTTGCCGCCGAGCCAGTCGTTCTTGTCGTAGAGCGTGACGGTATGGCCCCGCGCGGCGCTCACACAGGCCGCCGCCAAGCCGCCCAACCCTGCGCCGACGACGGCGACCGAAGACCCAGCCCGCATGTTCGTGTCACTCCCCGGGCCGGTTCGAAAGCCCTTATCCGTCATGAAGCTAGACCGGATGGGCGCGCGGTCAACGCGCTAACCGGTCGCGGCGCGGACTTTCACCGGCTTTGGCTCCGCAATCTACCCCGCCCGCCGCGACACCAGCCTCAGCGCGAGACCCAATCCCACCGCCGCCACGATCCCCATCACGCCCCAGGCGGGCAGGGCAGCGGTCCAGCCCTCGCTCAGGGCGTTCTGGTAGCCCTCGATCGCCCAGGCGTTGGGGGTCAGCCAGCCGGCTTGCTGCAGCCAGGGCGGCATCAGGAAGCGGGGCACCATGCTGCCGCCCACTGCCGACAGCAGCAGCACGCCGAAGGTGGCGGCCAGATGCGCCTGCTGGCGTGTGGCCGAGGCCGCGCAGGCGGCCAGCGCGAGGCCGGCGGCCATGGCGGAGACCAGCAGCGAGGTCACCAGCCAGGCACCCAGGTGGGGCAGGATGTCGACCCCGTGCAGCAGGGCGGCGGCGCTGAAGATCAGGCCGGCCTGGACCAGGCCCTGGCCGACCAGGAACAGGAACTTGCCCAGCACCACCACGGCGAGGCCGCCGGGCCCCGCCATCAGACGGTCGGCGAGGCCCGACTGGCGCTCGTCGACGAGGGAGAGGGCGCCCTGCATGGCGGCGAACAGCAGGAACACGGCGGTGATCGCGCCCGCGTAGTAGCTGACGCGGTCGTTGGTGGCGCCGGAGGCGGTGCTGCGCCGCTCGACCAGGGTGGCGAAGGAGAACGGCTCCTTGCGGGCGCGCTGCTCCGCGAAGGCCTGGTTGAGGAAGGCACGCTCATCCGGGCCGATCTTGCCCGAACGCTCCACGTCGGCGACGATCCGGGCCAGGACCACGTCCGGCAGGGCCTCGTTGAGGACGCGCTGGAGTTGGCCGAGGGCGATCGGGGTTGCCAGCGCCTTGGCGGGGTTCTCGATCAGCACCACGGGCTGGTCGGCGCGCGTCGAAGCGCCTCCCGGCGAGCCGGCATCGAGGTCGCCGCGCAGCACCAGGGCGACATCGACCTCGCCGCGCCGCACCGCCGCGAGCGCGCCGTCGAGATCGGTGGCGGAGAGGCGCCCGACCCGCAAGGACGGATCCGCCTCCAGGGCCTGCATCAGGCGCTGCGTCGTCGGCGTCCGCGCGAGGTCGAGCAGGCCGAGATGGATGCGGATGCGGTCGCCCAAAGCGCCGGAGAAGATCGCGGCGAAGATCACGAAGATCACGGTGGGCAGCACGAAGGCCATCACCAGGGCGGCGCGGTCGCGCACCAGCCCGAGCAGCATAACGCGGAAGGCGGCCGAGATCATGCGGTGCGCTCCCGCGCGACGGCCCCGTCGCCGGCCTGCGCCGAGGACTGCGCCAACGCATCGCGATAAACTGCCTCCAGGCCGGGCGCGCGGATGCGGATCTCGGCGATCGGCACCCCGGCATCCCGGAGGGCGGCGAGCAGGTCGGCGCCATCGCGCGGCTTGTCGGAAAGCCGGCGTGCCCGCCAAGTCGAGCCGGTATCCACGGGCAGGAAGCCGGTCCGGCGCAGCACCGCCTCCGCTGCCGCGTCGGCGGGGGCGACCAGGGCCGCCTCGTGCTCGGGCGCATCGGCGCGGAGGCGCGCCAGGAGTTCGGCCAGGCGTCCGTCGGTGACGATCCGGCCCCGGGCCAGGATGAGGACCCGGTCGGCCAGGCGCTCGGCCTCGGCGAAGTCGTGGGTGGCCACCATGAGGGCTGTGCCCGCTTCACGCAGGCGCCCGAGCACGGCGTGGATCGCCGCCCGTGCATGAAGGTCGACCCCCTGCGTCGGCTCGTCGAGGAGGACGAGGCGGGGCCGCGCCATCAGGCTGGCGGCGATGTTGACCCGGCGCTGGTAACCGCCGGAGAGCAGGCCGACCGGGCGCTTGGCGACCTCGGCAAGCGCGCAGAGCGAAAGCCCGCGGGCCACCGCCTCCGCCCGCTCGCGCCGCGCGACCCCCGCGAGCTGGGCGAACACCGACAGGTTTTCGGCCACCGACAGGCGGGGATACAGCGCGATCTCCTGCGGCACCCAACCGATGGCCCGCCGGGCGGCCGGACTGCGATGCGGATCGTCGCCGGCGAAGCGGACGGTGCCGACCTGCGGGGCCAGACGACCGGCGATGAGGCGCATCAGCGAGGTCTTGCCGGCGCCGTTGGGTCCGAGCAGGGCGAGGGTCTCGCCGGCGCCGAGGGTCAGATCGACGCCCTCCAGCACCGGGGTGCCCCGATAGGCGAGGGCGGCGCCGGCCACCCGCAGGAGCGGCTCGGAACGGGCGCTCACGCGGTTCTCAGCGGCGGGGCAGGGCGCGCGACAGGCGGACCCGGACGGTCGCGCCGGGCTCGCGCACGGAGAAGCGCGCGCGCGCGAAGTCCGGGCGTGCGGAGCGGGCGGTCTCGCCGGAGAACCCGTAGGGCTCGAGCGGCAGGCCGAGGCCGGTGCGATCGAGGCGGCCGTTGCCGTTGCTGTCCTGATAGGCGACAGCCGCGTAGACCCCGGGCGCCACATTCGCGAACACGAAGCGCTGCGCCACGGCCTGGGGTGGGGCCTGCTGTCCCGTCTGGCAATCGGCCTCGGTCAGGCCGTCCTGGCACAGGGCGACCGAGAGCAGGCCGGCGGGTTCTATGCCTTCGACCTCCACCGCCACGGTGGCGGCCGGCGCTGCACCCGCGCCGAGACAAAGAGCGCAGACGCCCGCCGAGGCCTGCGACAGGAGCCGGGCCGAGCGCCTCAAGAGGCGTCGCCCGAGGCGGCGAGCGGGGCGGTGGTGGGGATGCCCGCGCTCGTCGCGCCGACGCGCCCTGCGGAGAGTTCCTCGATGAGGAGGCGGGCGGTGATGCGCGCGCCCTCGTAGATCACCGGCAGGCCGGAGCCCGGATGGGTGCCGCCGCCGACGAGATAGAGCCCCGGCCCGAAGCGATTGTGCGGCCGGAAGTAAAGCATCTGCATTAGGTCGTGCGCGAGATTGAAGGTGGCGCCCTCGTGCACGAAGAAGTCGTCGCGCCACTCGGTCGGATCGACGATGCGCTCGTAGCGGATGCGTGATTCGATATCGCCGAGCCCGAGCAGTTTCAGGCGGTCGAGGACGAGTTGGCGATAGGTCTCCCGCAGCCCGCTCCAGTCGATGCCCGCCTTGAGGTTCGGAACCGGAACCAGAACGTAGAGGCTGGTCTGACCGGGAGGCGCCATGCCGCCGTCGGTGAAGCCCGCATGCTGCACGTAGAGGGAGGGCTGCATCGGCAGGATGCCGTCGGTGATCTCCCGGATGTTGCGGGCGTAATCCTCCGACAGCAGGATGGTGTGATGGCCGAGCGCCTCTGGCATCGGCCCGTCGAGGCCGAGATACAGCATGAAGGTCGAGCAGGAGAGGCGCGCCTTGGCGATCTTGGCATCGCGCCAGCGCGGGCGATGCTCCTGCGGCACCAGATCCTGGATGACCTTGGCGAAGTCGCCGTTGATGACCACCGCGTCGGCATGGATCGTCTCGCCGTTGCAGACGACCCCGCTGGCGCGCTTGCCTTCGAACAGCACCCGATCGACGCCGGCCCCGAGCCGGATATCGACGCCCATGCGCCGGGCGAGCCCCGCCATGGCCTCGGAGACCGCGCCGCAGCCGCCGACCGGATGGTAGACACCATGCTCGTATTCGAGGAATGACAGGATGGTGAACAGGCTCGGGCATCGGAACGGCGACATGCCGAGGTATTTGGTCTGGAACGCGAAGGCGAGGCGGACGCGCGGGTCCTTGAAGTAGCGTTGCAGGTCCTTGTCGACGCTGCGGCCCGGATGGAGATGGGGCAGGGCGGCGATCATCGCCGGGGACGCCATGGCCCGCAGGGTGTGGAAGGCCTGCTCCAGCACCGGCTTGAAGAACTTCAGCTTGACCCGGTTGTCGGCGAAGAACTTGCGCACGTTCTTGGCGTCGTCCGGCGCGATGCGCGCCACCTCGGCCTCGAGCCGGTCCATGTCGTTGGTGGCGCGGATCTCGCCGCCGGCCTCGAACACGAGATGGTATTGCGGATCGAGCCGCTCGAGCTTGACGTGGTCCTCGAGGCGCTCGCCGCAGGTCTCGAAGATGTCGGCGAGAATCTGGGGATAGAGGAAGAAGGTCGGCCCGATATCGAAGCGGAAGCCGCCCGGAGCCTCGATGGTCTTGGTGCGGCCGCCCACCGCCGGATCCTTCTCCAGCAGCGTGACGTGAACGCCCGCTCGGGCCAGGAGGAGGGCGGTGGCGAGGCCGCCGGGACCGGCGCCGACGATGATGACGCGGCGTCCGGACAAGGTCCGCAAGCCATCCCGTGACTGCAACAACGCTACCTACTCCTTCGTCTGCGCCCTCACCCCTGCCATGTGGCGCGGAACGATGGTCCGTCCAGGGCTCGAAAGCCGTGCGCGTAATCTTGACCGTAGCAGCGCGTGCGGCAATGGGGGCGCAATGTCGCGCGTAATCTTGGTCGCGCGTCATCGTGGTGTCGGCGCCGTATTCGTTCGGCGCTCAGCGCGAGGTTGTCAGGTGGTGGAGCGCGATGGCGCCAGCCGTGGCGACGTTGAGCGAGTCGAAATCGGCCGCCATGGGGATGCGCACGGTGCGCAGGCGCGCCATCAGAGCCGGCGGAAGACCTGGCCCCTCGGTGCCGAGGATCAGCAGGGTGCGGTCCGGGCGGGCCAGACCGGACAGGATTTCGCCACCGCCCGGGCTGAGGGCGAGCGGGGTCAGCCCGTGACGATCCGCGTAGGCCAGGAGCGCGTCGGCATCGTCCAGGCGGCGGAACGGCACCGTCAGGGCTGCGCCGGCCGAGACGCGGATCGCCTTGCGGTAGAGCGGATCGCAGGTGGCCGCGTCGAGCAGGACCGCGTCGGCGCCGAAGGCGGCCGCGTTGCGCAACAGGCCGCCGACATTGTCGTGGTTGGTCAGGCCGACGAGGCCGATCACCAGGACGGATGCGGGCGCGGGCGGCAAATCCGGCTCGACCTCGGGTCCGCGCAGGCCGACCGCGAGCACGCCCCGATGGATGGGAAAGCCGGTGATCGCGCTCATCACCGGCTTCGTCGCCGTGTAGAGCGGCACCCCCTCGGGCAGGCGACGCAGGACTTCTTCGAGGCCGTCGAGCCGCTCCGGCGCGAGCAGGACCGATTCGAGCCCGAAGCGCGCCCGCCCCGAGAGCATGACCCGCAGGGTCACCTCGCCCTCGACGATGAAGCGGCCGGCGCGCCCGACGAGGTCGCGCTCGCGCATCGCCGTATAGGGCGCGAGGCGCGGATCGGCGGGATCGTCGATGGCGACCGGCTTGGGGGCGGCGCTCAAGGCGGGGTCAGGCGCCCGCCGGACGTCCACCCATGCGCACCGCGAGCGGATCGGCCTCGGCCTTGGTCGGCACCTTCACCAGGGCCTCGCCGTCGAGGACGACCTCGCCGGCCACCGAGCAGATGCATTTCAGGCGCGCCCGGCGGCGCTCCGGCACCAGTTCGGCCACCTCGACGGTGACCTGGACCGTATCGCCGATGCGAACCGGTGCCCGAAAGTTCAGGGTCTGGCTGATGTAGATGGCGCCGGGGCCCGGCAGGCGGGTGCCGAGCACCGCCGAGATCAGGCCCGCGGTGTAGAGGCCGTGGGCGATGCGGGTGCCGAAGGGCGTGCGGGCCGCGAAGTGTTCGGAGAGGTGGATCGGGTTGCGGTCGCCGGTGATCTCGGCGAAACCCACCACGTCGGAGGAGGCGATGACCTTGTTCAGCGTCTCGGACAAACCGAGTTCGAGGTCCTCGAAGTACAGGACGCGCAGTTCGGGCATCATCGGCGTTTTTCCCTGATCGCGATTGGTGGCACGACGATCGCGTGCGGCGTGAGTGTCTTGCAGAGTCGCTGTCGGACGGCTTGGCTTTTCGCCTCGCACAGGCGGCGGGCCAAATCCAGTATCAGCCTCGCGAAAAGCCGAGGGTCGACAAGCAACGCTTCGCACGAGGTCTCGACAGGGGGACGCCTCTCGCGTCAAGGAGGGCGTCACCGGGCGGAGGTCCCGACCAACCGCGAGCCTTGCGCCCGCGCGATCACCCCTCCGCCACCTCCAGTCGAGCAGCGTTCCGTGCCCGCCACCCCCTCCGCCACCCTGCGCCCGGTCGTCGCCCGCGTGGCGGGATTGAATCTCGGGTATTTCGCCGTCGAGATCAGCGTCGCGCTGGCGATCGGTTCGCTGGCGCTGATCGCCGACAGCCTCGACTTCCTGGAGGATGCGGCAATCAACCTGCTGATCTTCGCCGGGATCGGCTGGAGCGTGCGCAACCGGGCCCGCCTCGGGGCGGTGCTGGCCGGCATCCTGCTGCTGCCCGCGCTTGCCACGGCCTATGCGGCCTGGGCGAAGTTCGCCACGATGGCGCCACCCGCCCCGGTGCCGCTCACGCTCACCGGCCTCGGCGCGCTGGCGGTGAACCTCACCTGCGCGATGATGCTGAGCCGCCACCGCTCGGGCGGCGGCAGCCTGACCCGGGCGGCCTACCTCTCGGCCCGCAACGACGCCTTCGCCAACCTCGCCATCATCGCCGCCGGTCTCGCCACCGCCCTGACCCTGTCAGCCTGGCCGGACCTGATCGCGGCTGCCGGCATCGCCATCCTCAATGCCGATTCGGCCAGCGACATCCTGAAGGCGGCGCGGGCGGAATGGCGGGCGGCCAAGGCTGTGTCCGAGCCCGCGCCCGAAACCGAATCCGGTTCATCGCTTCCCTGAGAGGTTCCGCGCCGTCATGCGCCTGTTCCCGATCTCCGACCTGCACCTGGAACGCCGTCGCCTCGAGGTCATCCCGCGCCCGGGTGCGCCCTTCGACGTCCTGGTCTGCCCCGGCGACCTGCACGAGGGACGGCCCGAATCGGGGCTCGCGGCGCTGCTGGCCCTGGCGCAGGGCCGTCCGATCGTCCTGGTCCCGGGCAACCACGAGCATTATGCGCCGACCGGGGACGGGCGCACCGCGCCGGACCTCCTCAAGGCCCTGGAGGCCGAGGTGGCGCGGCTGAACCGGGCGGGCGCGGCGATCCACCTGCTCCAGCGGGCTTCGTCCATCCTCCTCGACGGCGTCCGCTTCGTCGGAACCACCCTGTGGAGCGACTGGTCGCTGGCCGGTCGCTGGCTCGACGAGACGGTGCCGGACCATCCCCCGGACCCGGTCGCGTTCGCAGCCGCGCGCATGACCGACCCGGTGACCGGCTCACGCGAGTTCCGGGGTTCGATCCGCAACGGCGACGGCTCGGTCTGGTCGCCGGCCGACGCGATGGCGGCCCATGCGGAGGAGCGCGCCCTGCTGATCGCCGCCCTGTCGCAGCCCCATGACGGCCCGACGGTCTGCATCACGCACCATCCGGCGAGTCCGCGGGCAGCGGATGCGTTCCGCCACGTGCCCGGCGTCCCGTGGTGGGTTCCGGCCTTCTACGCCACCACCGTGCTGGAAGACCTCCCCGAAGCCGCGCGGCCCGACCTATGGGTCTCGGGGCATTTCCATGCCGGGCACGACCTGTGGGTCGGCCGCACCCGTTGGGTCGCCAACCCGGTCGAAGGCCGGGATTTCTCGGCCGATCACATTCTCACGATCGGGTGAGACCCGAGGCCTGGCACGGGCGTACCGTATCCGAGCCGTGTCGGAGCCCCCTCAGGAAAGCCCCCCATGAACGCCTTCATCGCCGTGGTCCTCGTCTGCGCCAATGGCATCCCGATCGAGGGCTGCACCGACGACCGGGCGAGCGAAGTCCGCAAGGTCCGCGTCTCCAACGAGCTCGGCTGCACCAACGGCTGGCAGGAGATCATCGCCCGCACCGACCTGCGGGACGAGGTGGGCAAGACCAGCTACCTCAAGACCGAATGCCGCCGGGTGAAGCAGGCGGACTGAACCGCCCGCTGCGCGGTCCGGCTACCGGTCGTGCTTGATGTAGGCGAAGCGCGGGTCGGTCGGGGTGCCCTCCAGGGCTCCGCCCTCGGTTCCGGGCTGCCACCCCACGACCTCCTCGATCTTGGCTGCGAGGGCGAAATCCTTCTCGGTGACGCCCTTGGCGGCGTGGTTGGTCAGCCGCACCTCGACCCACGCATAGGAGGCGGTGATGTCCGGGTGATGCCAGGCGGCCTCGGCGAGGTGCCCCACCGTGTTGATCACCATCAGCGTGCTCTTCCAGCCCGAGGTCTTGTAGGTCCGCTTGATCCAGCCCTCCTCGAGGCGCCAGGCCGGCAGTTCCTCGGCGAGCCGCACCGTGATCGTTGCGTCGTCGATGACGTCGTCCCGTGTTCCGGCCATGATTCCGTTCCTCCCGGTAAGATTTCAGGGCAGCCTGCGCCGCACTCCTGAAGCATGCAAGGTGGTCCGGACCCACTGAATTCGGTCCGAGGCGTCGACCGAAAGCCCCCGGGGGCGACCATCGGCCTCCGGCACCCGCCCGATCGGCCAGTGGACGCTCTCCACCCGAACTCCTATGAAGAGCGCCAACCAGCGCCGGCCCTCTCGGGACAGACCGGACGTTCGACCGAGAATTCAGGGAGAGTCCCCCATGCTGTCACGGCGCGCACTGCTCGCGACGGCGGCTCTCTGGCCCCTGCCTTTCGGCCTCGCCAGGCCGGCCCGCGCAGCCGCGTCGACGTTCCGGGTCGGGAGCCTGCCGTTCGGGACGGTGTCCTGGGAAGCCGCGGTGATCAAGGCCCGCGGGCTCGACAGCGCCAATGGCTTCACCCTCGACGTGGTCAAGCTCGCCGGCAACGACGCCGCGCGGATCGCTTTCCTGGGCGGTCAGGTCGACACCATCGTGGGCGACCTGCTCTGGGCGGCGCGCCTCGGCAACGAAGGCCGGTCGATCCGCTTCTTTCCCTACTCGACCACCGAGGGCTCCCTGATGGTTCCGGGCGACAGCCCGATCCGGACGCTCGCCGACCTCAAGGGCAAGCGCCTCGGGGTCGCCGGCGGCCCCCTCGACAAGAATTGGCTGCTGCTGAAGGCGCAGGCCCGGGACACCGCCGGGATCGACCTCGAGACCCAGGCCGATCTCGCCTTCGGCGCTCCGCCGCTGCTGGCGCTGAAGCTCGAGCAGGGCGAGCTCGATGCCGGGCTGCTGTACTGGACCTACTGCGCCCGCCTCGAGCCCAAGGGCTTCCGCCGCCTGATCGGCTCGGACGACATCATGCGGGCCTTCGGCGCCACCGGCTCGATGGCGCTGATCGGCTACCTCCTCGACGGCGAGACCGTGAAGGAGAAGCCGGAAACCGTCGAGGGCTTCGCCCGTGCCTCCAAGGCCGCCAAGGAGGCGCTCGCCAACGATCCGAAGGCATGGGACGTGGTGCGCCCCCTGATGGCGGCGGACGACGAGGCCACCTTCCAGGCCCTGAAGCGCGACTTCCTCGCCGGCATCCCGCGCCGGCCGCTGGCGACCGAGCGGTCTGACGGCGAGAAGCTGTTCGGCGTGATGGCGCGCCTGGGCGGCGAACGCCTGGTCGGGCCGGGCGCGACCCTTCCGCCGGGCCTCTATTTCGATGGCGGCGGGAATGGCTGAGGCGCCGGGCGCGGCGCGCGCCCTCCGAGGCCCCGGCGCCATGACGCCCTGACCCATGGGCTTTGCCACCCGCCTCGTTTCCGTGCTGATCCTCCTTGCCGGGTGGCAGGTCGCGGCCTCCGCTGCCGGCTCGCGGCTGCTGCCGCCCCCCCTCGCGATCCTGGACTTCATCGCGCGGGAATCGGCGCGCGGCGACCTCTGGTGGAATGTCGGCATCACCCTCTCGCGGGTGGGCATCTCCTTCTTCCTGGCGATGACGCTGGGCGTGCTGCTGGGCATCGCGCTCGGCCGCTCCCGCCGCCTCAACCTCGTCCTCGACACGCCGCTCCTCATCCTCCTGAATACCCCGGCCCTGGTGATCACGGTGCTGGCCTACATCTGGGTCGGCCTCAACGAGGCGGCCGCGATCGTCGCGGTGGTGCTCAACAAGCTGCCGAACGTCGCCGTGATCCTGCGCGAGGGCGCCCGCGGCCTCGATCCGCAATTGGAGGAGATGGCTCGGACCTACCGCTTCGACCGGCGGACCTGGATCGCCCACGTGCTGGTGCCGCAGCTCCAGCCCTTCGTGGTGGCGGCGGCGCGCTCCGGCCTGTCCCTGGCCTGGAAGATCGTGCTGGTGATCGAACTTCTGGGGCGCCCGAACGGGGTCGGCTTCGCGATCAACTACTACTTCGTCCAGAGCCTGAACGTGGCGGCCATCCTCGGCTACAGCCTCGTCTTCATGAGCGTGATGATCGCCATCGACATCCTCATCCTGCAGCGACTGGAAGCCTATGTCCGACGCTGGCGCTGAGGGGAGCGGTTCGGCCGATCGCGGCGATGCGGCCCTGCGCGTCGTCATCGCCCGCAAGGTCTACGGTGCCGGCGGTCCGGAACCGGTGGAGGCGGTGCGCGATCTCGCCTTCTCCGTCGCCGCCGGCCAGATCACCTGCCTGATCGGCCCCTCGGGCGCCGGAAAGACCACGACCCTGCGCATCCTCCTCGGCCTCGACCCCGATTACGAGGGCAGCGTCACGCCGCACCCGGACGAGGCCGGCATCGCCATGGCGTTCCAGGAGCCGCGCCTGCTGCCGTGGCGCACGGTGGAACAGAATGTCCGCCTCGCCCTGCCGCGCACCGCGCGCCGGCAGGATCTCGACGCGCTGTTCGCCTCACTCGGGCTTACGCCGTGGCGGAGTCGCTATCCCGGTGCGTTGTCGCTCGGAATGGCGCGGCGGGTCTCTCTGGCGCGGGCGCTGGCGCAGAAGCCCGGCATCCTGATCCTGGACGAGCCCTTCGTCTCCCTCGACGATACGTCCGCGGCGGCACTGCGCGCCCTCGTGGTGGAGGCGGTCGATCGCACCCGGATGGGCGTCCTGATGGTCACCCACAACGTCGCGGAGGCTATCGAGATCGCCGACCGGCTGCTGCTGGTGTCCGGCCGGCCGGCGACGCTGCTGGGCAGCATCCCCCTCGAAATCGCCCGGGGCAGCCGCGAGCGGTCTTGGATCGAGGCCCGCCGAACGGATCTCGCGATGCGATTCCCCACCGTCATCGCCGGCTGATTCTCAGGGCGGACCCACGAAGGCCCGCCCGTGACGCGAAGCCTCCGGCGGAACTCCTCGACCGGATGCGGCGAGACCGCGCATCGAAACCTCTCGACTCGGGCAGATTCGGCAACGGCTCAGTTCCTCGGATGGCCGGCGCATCGGCCACGCCTTCTGAATTATTGTTCTACTTCTCTCGCCGATCTTGGCAGACGCTTGGTATGCCACCGTACCGTCGCCAAGGTCAGCGTGCCGGAAGCATGCCAGAGAAGCTTTCGCGACAGCCCCATGCACCCCTCGCATGAAGAATGTCGGAAGGTGATAAAAACTCTTTGTCTTAGCGCCAGCTTGTATTGCACTGCACCATATGATGTTGCGCAGCCTGCGCCATGTCGTTCCCTTGGAATCATTCACGAGGACTTGTGCGCGTCGCAGGTAGAGGGCGCGCAAGCGAGTTGACGCCGGCGGAATTTTTCTTAGAGTTCATTCAAGCTTCGGTTTCGAGGGGCGCCGCAAAGGGATAGCGGCCCCTGACCGTAAGGTTCTTGCAACCATCCTCTCAAGGATGGGAAGCGAAGGACTTGGCGTCCGCTACCGTAGCGAACCTATCCCTGTCGCAAACAGTCAGATCACAGCGTGATCATGCGGATTTTCCGTAGGATCGCAGCTGTAAGATCTGTCGGAGGAATCCATGAGAGCGGTACATCTTCTCGCACTCGGCGCCGGCATGGTCGCTTCGACCACGGCGTTCGCCAACGAAGACGTCCTGAAGCGCACGGCCAACCCGGCCGAGCAGGTCCTTCAGACCGTCGATTACGCCAACACGCGCTATTCCAAGCTCGACCAGATCAACGCCAGCAACGTGAAGCAGCTCCAGGTCGCCTGGACCTTCTCGACCGGCGTGCTGCGCGGCCACGAGGGCTCCCCGCTCGTCGTCGGCAACATGATGTACGTCCACACCCCCTTCCCGAACATCGTCTACGCCCTCGACCTCGACAAGGACGGCGTGATCGTCTGGAAGTACGAGCCCAAGCAGGACCCGTCGGTGATCCCGGTGATGTGCTGTGACACGGTCAACCGTGGTCTCGCCTACGCCGATGGCGCCATCATCCTGCACCAGGCCGACACCACGGTCGTTTCGCTCGACGCCAAGTCCGGCAAGGTGAACTGGTCCGTCGTCAACGGCGACCCCAAGAAGGGTGAGACCAACACCGCCACCGTTCTCCCGGTGAAGGACAAGATCATCGTCGGCATCTCCGGCGGCGAATTCGGCGTGCAGTGCCACGTCACCGCCTACGACGCCAAGTCGGGCAAGAAGGTGTGGCGCGGCTACTCCGTCGGCACCGACGCCGACATGATCATGGATGGCGAGAAGACCACGTCGCTCGGCAAGCCGGTCGGCAAGGACTCCTCACTGAAGACCTGGGAAGGCGATCAGTGGAAGACCGGCGGCGGCTGCACCTGGGGCTGGTTCTCCTACGATCCCAAGCTCGACCTGATGTACTACGGCTCGGGCAACCCCTCGACCTGGAACCCCAAGCAGCGTCCGGGCGACAACAAGTGGTCCATGACCATCTGGGCGCGTAACCCCGACACGGGCGCCGCCAAGTGGGTCTACCAGATGACCCCGCACGACGAGTGGGACTATGACGGCATCAACGAGATGATCCTCACGGATCAGAAGGTTGACGGCAAGGAGCGTCCGCTCCTGACGCACTTCGATCGTAACGGCTTCGGCTACACCCTCGATCGCGCCACCGGCGAGCTCCTGGTCGCCGAGAAGTTCGATCCGGTGGTGAACTGGGCCTCCAAGGTCGACATGGACAAGGGCTCGAAGACCTACGGTCGTCCGCTCGTCCAGGCCAAGTACTCCACCGAGCAGAACGGCGAAGATACCAACTCCAAGGGTATCTGCCCCGCGGCTCTCGGGACCAAGGACCAGCAGCCTGCTGCGTTCTCGCCCAAGACCAACCTGTTCTACGTGCCTACCAACCACGTCTGCATGGACTACGAGCCGTTCCGGGTGAGCTACACCCCGGGTCAGCCCTATGTCGGCGCGACGCTGGCCATGTACCCGGCTCCCAACAGCCACGGCGGCATGGGTAACTTCATCGCCTGGGACGGCGTCGCTGGTAAGATCAAGTGGTCGAACCAGGAGCAGTTCTCGGTGTGGTCGGGCGCTCTCGCCACCGCCGGTGACGTGGTGTTCTACGGTACCCTCGAGGGCTACCTGAAGGCCGTCGACTCCAAGACCGGCAAGGAACTGTACAAGTTCAAGACCCCGTCGGGCATCATCGGCAACGTGATGACCTACCAGCACAAGGGCAAGCAGTTCGTCGGCATCCTGTCGGGTGTCGGTGGCTGGGCTGGCATCGGCCTCGCGGCCGGCCTGACCGACCCGAACGCCGGTCTCGGCGCGGTGGGTGGCTACGCTGCCCTCTCGAACTACACCAACCTCGGTGGTCAGCTGACCGTCTTCTCGCTGCCGAACTAATCGGTCGCACGTAGCGGTAGATCAAAGGGTGCCGGCGCGGGTTTCCGCGCCGGCACCTTTATGATTAGAATTGGAAGAACAACACGCGAAACACGCGGCTCGTGAGCCGACGTGGTGTTCCTGGGAGAAACGTCGTTGTACACCATTAGCAAAGCCGTCATCCGTCCTCTCGCGGCAGCGATTGCCCTTGCGTCGTTCTCGACGCTCGCCGTGCAGGCCCAGGATGCGAAGAAGGCTGATCCGGCCCTCGCCAATCAGCTCGATCCCAACGCGTCCGAGAAGGACTCGAAGCTGATCGACAAGTTCGCGGCCGTGAAGGTCGAGGACGGAAAGTATCAGGACGCCGAGGGTCACCCGACCTATCACATCACCAATGACGGCAAGAAGTTCGACTGGTACGCCTACTCGGGCTACCGCCGCTATCATGCCGAGTGCCACGTCTGCCACGGCCCCGACGCCATGGGTTCGACCTATGCTCCGGCCCTGAAGGACTCGCTCAAGACGATCAACTACGAGGAGTTCATCGGCATCCTCGCGGGCGGCAAGCGTGACTCGCAGGCTGGCCAGGAGCGCGTGATGCCGGCCTTCGGCGATAACAAGAACGTCATGTGCTACGCTGACGATCTCTACGTCTACCTCAAGGCCCGTGCCTCCGGCGCCATGCCGCGCGTGCGCCCGACCGACAAGGAAGACAAGCCCGATGCCGCCAAGGCGGCCGAGAAGGAGTGCCTGGGCGGCTAATGACCCGCTCACGCATCCGGACATATGTCGCGCTCGCGCTCCTGCTGCTCTCGGCAGGAGCGCGACCCGTTTCCGCACAGTCGCTGCCGGATCTGGTGACGACCGATACGCTGCGGGTCTGTGGCGATCCGGGCAACATGCCGTTTTCGCAGCGTAAGGAAGACGGCTTCGAGAACAAGATCGCGGCGATCATCGCCGACGAACTCAAGGTCAAGATCCGCTATTACTGGCTGACGCAGGGACCGGGTTTCGTCCGCAACACCCTCGGCACCGGCCTGTGCGATCTCATCATCGGCTCGGCCGCCGGCGGTGAACTCGTCCAGCACTCCAATCCCTATTATCGCTCCGCCTACACCCTCGTCACCCGCAAGGGTGAACTCGACGACGTGACGCGTCTCGACGATCCGAAGCTCAAGGGCAAATCGATCGGCGTCATCGGCGGTACGCCGCCGGTCAACCGGATGGGCGAAGTCGGCCTGATCACTGCGATGAAGGCCTACGCACCTTACCAGCTCGATCCGTCGCGCAAGCACCAGACGGTCTCGGCCGAGGTCATCGCCGATCTCGCCGAGAAGCGCATCGACGCCGCGATCCTGTGGGGACCCGCCGCCGGCTGGCTCGCCAAGCAGAGCGGCGTGCCGATGAGCGTCGTACCCCTGTTGCAGGAACCCGACCGCCCGCCGCTCACCTTCCGCATCGCGCTCGGCGTGCGGCTGGAGGAGAACGACTGGAAGCGGACACTGAACACCATCCTGCGCAAGCGTCGGACCGATATCGAGCGGGTCCTGCGGGATTACGACGTGCCGCTGCTGGAGGAAGAGGGCAACAAGCTCCTCGAGATCCCGGCGCCCTGAAGCGGCTCCCTCGGACCTGACGAACCACACGGGCGGCGGAGAGAATCCGCCGCCCGTGTGGTTTCCGGACTGTCCCGGCATCTCGCAGGTTAGACGCGTTCGATTCCGGTGGGGTCGAGCTTCGCCAGGGCCTCCGTCACTGTCTCGGGGCCGATGCGCAGGTCCGGTGCGATCTCGGCGAGCGGCACCAGCACGAAGGCGCGCTCGCGCACGAAGCGATGCGGCAGCACCAGGCGCTCGTCGGAGATCGCGGCCCCCGCATAGGACAGGACGTCGATATCGATCACCCGTGGCCCCCAGCGGCGCTCGCGGACCCGCCCCATGGCCGTCTCGATGGCCAAGCCCGCCTCCAGCAGCGCATGGGGCGTCAGGGTGGTCTCGACGCCGATGGCCGCGTTTAGGAACCAGTCCTGATCGGTGTCGCCCCAGGGCGGCGTGCGGTAATTCGAGGAGCGCGCGACCACGCGGATACCCGGCGTCGCGGCGAGTCGCGCCACCGCGTCGGCCAGCGTCGCGGCCTTGTCGCCGAGATTGCTGCCGAGGCCCAGATAAGCCACGTGCACCAACGTGTCCGCGGCCGTCATCGGCCGCCCGCCCGCGTTCGGACGATCTCGATGGCGACGCCCTCGATCACCGCCGGCACGGGAGCGCTCGGCTTGTCCACCCGCACCCGAACTTCGGTGATGGCCGGGTGCTGGCCCAAGATGTCTTCGGCAATCGCCTCGGCCAGCGCCTCGATCAGGGCGAAGCGCCGCTCGGTGGCGATGCGGGTGACGATCTCGGTGAGATCGGCATAGCTCACGGTCCGGGCGACGTCGTCGGACCGGCCGGCGGGAGAGAGATCGAGCCGGCAATCGAGGGAGATGTAGAAGCGCTGACCGAGGCGGGCCTCCTCGGCCAGGAGACCATGATAGGCGAAGACCGCGATGCGGGTGACGAGGATGCGGTCGCTCATGCGGGCCTCCGAAGCACGGCATCGACCACCCGAAGGGCATCGACATGGGGTCGCACATCGTGGACGCGCACGATCTGTGCCCCGAGCGTCGCCGCCAGGACGTGGCTGCCGATGGAGCCGAACAGCCGGTCCACCGGGCGGGTCTCGGCATCGTGCAGGCGCCCGAGCAGCGACTTGCGCGAGACCCCGACGAGGACCGGGTAGCCCAGGGCAACGATCTCGGGCAGGCGCCGAAGGGCTTCGAGATGCTGCTCCCAGCTCTTGCCGAATCCGATGCCGGGATCGAGCACGATGTCGCGGTCCGGAATGCCGGCCGCCCGGGCGATCGTCAGCGAGCGTTCGAAAAACCGCAGCATGTCGGCCACGATGTCGATCGACGCGTCGATGCTCTCGCGGTTGTGCATCACCATCACGGGCGCGCCGTGATCAGCCGCAACCCGGGCGATGTCGGGCTCCCGTTGCAGGCCCCAGACGTCGTTGACGATGCGGGCGCCGGCCTCCAGCGCCACGCGCGCCGTCGAGGCCTTGTAGGTATCGATGGAAATCGGCACCGGCAGGCGCGGGGCGAGATCGCGGATCACCGGGAGGATGCGGGCCTGCTCCTCCTCGGCCGAGACCGGCACGTGGCCGGGGCGGGTGGATTCTCCGCCGATATCGACCAGGGCCGCTCCCTCCGCCACAAGTGCCTCGGCTTGAGCGCGCGCGGGATCGAGGTCCGCGAACCGACCGCCATCGGAAAACGAATCGGGTGTGACGTTGAGGATGCCCATCACGAGCACCCGCCGCCCGAGATCGGGCAGGAGCGTCGTCAGCGAAGCCGGCAGATCTGGGGGCACGGGACTCTCACGGTCGGAGCGGCCGGGGCGGGCACGCCGCACGATCGACCGGGATGCCGCTGTCTTTGAACGCAATGCGAGGCCGGAGCAACGCCGGAGGCAGTCGATCGCGGACCACGGCGCTCCGTCACTCCGGTCTTCGGCTCTTGCCGCGACCCCGGACGTCTGAGGGCGTTGCGGCGCATACGTGGGGCCAACATCGGGTTACGCCGACCGTTACTGGAGCGTACGCCTCTCGGGACGATCCTTCATTGTCGACAACCACGGGCGGCACCCCGAGACGCTGGGGCACCATCCCGGTTTCTCTCGACGCGCCGACCCGCAGGGGCCGAAATTCCAGCCCGTGCGGGCGGCACCGTGCGTCCGTCAGGTCCCGCCGCGATAACAGCGGATCTCGGCCTCGGCCTGGGCACGGCGCAGGTCGGCGACCTGGTCGTCGAACACCTTCGTCGATTTGAACTGGGTGGTGCGCTGGCCGATGCCCTGGCGCAGCGACAGCACCGTGCTGGCCTGGACGTACTTGTCGTAGGACAGCAGCGACGCGAGGGCATCGAGGGAGCAGGAGCAGCGCGACAGGGATTCGCGGGACTGCCCGTTGGCGGCCATGCAACCGAAGATGTAATCGGCGCGCGCCTCGGTGGGATAGTCGTTCTCGAGCTCGGCGGCGGCCAAAGGTCCGGCCAGGAACGCGACGGCGCAGGCCCCGGCGGCCACGCCGCGGGAGAGCTTAACCAGCGTTCTGATCATAGGTCAGGTTCTCTTGCAGGAGTTCGCCGCCCTCGGCGTTCTTGGACGAGGCTTCGATCGAGACCAACTCGCCCGGGACCGCGTCGGACGTGACGAAGGTATAGGTCAGGTTCTCGAAGCCACGCATACGCTCCTTCATCTTGTCGCCGACGAAGGGCTGGGTCGTGATGCGCCAAGCGTCCACCTTCCGGCCTTTATAGTCGACCTGCGTCGGCGTCACGGTGGCGTTGTCGCGCAGGCCCTTGCGGATCGCGTTCTTGATGTAGCGCGGGTTGGCCATCAGCACGCGGGCGAGATCCATCAGGTGATGCTCGAGGAAGAGCGTCATCACCGGGTTGCCCGGCATGTCCTCGAACGGGCCGGCCGGGAAACGGTTGGCTCCGGAGAACATCTGCACCCGGATGTTGCGGTTCTCGGCGGCGTTGCCCGGCTCGATGCCGAGCTTGATGGTATCGTCGAGGGGCGGTCCGAACGGCCCCTTCGAAATGCCGCTGCGGCGCAGGTAGGTGTAGGTCAGGCTCGTTCCGGGCGGGACATTCTTCATCTGCGGCTGCTCGAAGAGCAGGTCCGAGGCATTGGGCGCCGTCGTGGTGTTGGTCTTGGTGACGGCAGGCACCTCGGGGCTCGCGGGCGTGGCCGGCGCGGTCTGGGCGAGGGCGGGTGCGCCTGCGAGCATCAGCAACGCGGCAAGTGTGACGGGCTTCAAAGCGGCGCTTCCTCATTCAGCGGCGTACGCACATTGGGCTGCACGTTACTGCCGATGGTCCGGTAGACGTAATCGGGCGGGGTCTCGGCCGCCTCTTCGACGGCGAGGTCCCGCACCTTGGCGTGGAGAGGCGAGAGCGAGCAGGCCGGGTCGGTCGCCGCCGCATCCCCGGCGAGTGCCAGGGCCTGGCAGCGGCAGCCGCCCCAATCCTTCTCCCGCCGGTCGCAGGAGCGGCAGGGCTCCTGCATCCAGCCCGTACCCCGATAGGCCGTGAAAGCCGGCGAATGCGCCCAGATATCTCCGAGCGAATGATCGGACACGTACCAGAATTCGAGGTTCGGGATCGTCTCGGCCGCGTGGCACGGCAGCACCTTACCCTGCGGCGTCACGTTCATGAGCTTGCGGCCCCAGCCGCCGGCGCAGGCCTTGGGGTATTTCGCGTAGTAGTCCGGCACCACCAGATCGATGACGAGCTGCCCCTTGAGGCGCTCGCGAGCGGCCTCGACGATCCGAATCGAGCGATCGACCTCGGCCTTGTTCGGCATCAGGGCGGCACGGTTCACGTAGGCCCAGCCGTAATACTGGGTGTGGGCGACCTCCAGGCGCTTGGCCCCGAGCTTGACCGCGAGGTCGATGAAGCCCTCGACCTCATGAATGTTGCCCCGGTGGATCACCGAATTCAGCGTCAGCGGCAGGCCGAGGTGAGTCACCCGCTCGGCGAAGGCGAATTTCTGCGGCTGGGCGTTCTTGAGGCCGCCGATCTTCTCGGCGTTGGCGGCATCGACGCCCTGAACCGAGAGCTGCACGTGGTCCAGACCTACGTCATACAAGGCGTCGAGCTTGGCGAGCGCGCCGCCGACGCCGGAGGTGATGAGGTTGGAGTAGAGCCCGAGCTTGGCGCAGGTCTGGGTGATCTCGACGATGTCGTTGCGGGCCGTCGGCTCGCCGCCGGAGAGATGGACATGGAGCACGCCGAGGCCCGCCGCTTCCGTCAGCACCCGCTGCCACGTGGCGGTGTCGAGTTCGCCCGAACGCCGATCGAGTTCGAGCGGATTCGAGCAATAGGGACAGCGCAGGGGGCAGCGATGGGTGAGCTCCGCCAGGAGCCCGACCGGTGCGGGCAGAGTGGGGACGTTCGGCGTGATCGCGTTCATCGCTCCAGAACCCGTTTCGTGGCCAGATCGTTCAGCATCACGAGGATGTCGGCCTCGATCACGGCGGGGTCCGCCGTGAACTTCTCGCCGAGCAGGGTGGCGATGTCGCGCACGCTGCGCTGGCCGTCGACCAGTTCGAGAACCGCCACCGCGTTGGCGTCGAGGTCGAAGGTTCGCTCGGGCGCCAGCAGGACGTACTGATCGCGCACGGCGTCATGGCGCAGGCGCACGCCGCGCGGCAGGCGCGGCACGTCGTGGGCCGTGATCGTGCCGGTGCCGGCCGCCTGAGAGATCGCCCGCTCCGGCACCAGGCCGGCGCCCGGCGTCCAGGCATCCGGCGGAATCATGCCGGGGGCGACGTAGGCGAAGTACAGGGCGTCGAGCTGAGTCCACAGTACGTTGCACTTGAAGGTCAGGGCGTCCATCGCCTGACGCTGCAACGCCGGCGTGGTGGCGTGCTCCTTGACATACGCGATGGCAAAGTCGGCATCCCGCGGCGCCTGGGTCAGACGCTTGTCGAAATAGGCCAGCGTGTCCTTGGTGATGAAATCGTAGTTCTTCAGCATCCCGGCGACGCGCTCGGAGATGATGGTCGGCGAGAACATCTCGGTCAGCGACGAGGCGATGGCCTCCAGCAGCGAACGCTCCTTCACGAAATGCACGTAGGCGTCGACCGAGAAGCGGGTCGCCGACAGGATCCCTTGCGTGGATTCCACGTAGTCGCGTGCGAAGCCGACGCCCTCGGCGAGCTTCAGCCAACGTTCGATGCCGCCATCGCCGGGCGCATCGCCGTCATGATCGACGATGCGCTGGCGCCAGACCCGGCGCAGGGACGCGTCGGTCATGCGAGCCAGCACGGCGGCGTCCTTCACCGGGATCATCGCCTGGTAATAGTAGCGGTTGAGCGCCCAGGCCCGGACCTGATCCTTGTTCAGCTTGCCACCGTGCAGCAGGCGATGAAACGGGTGCAGGTTGTGGTAGCGGCGCGCGCCGATGTCGCGAAGCGCCGCCTCCAATTCCTCAGGCGAGAGCAGGCGCTGCGCCTCGTCGGTCTTCGGGGTCGGAAAGGGCGCGGTCATGGCGTGGCTCGCGGATCTGCGGGGTCGGTTTTAGGAACTTTTCTTATCCTTTGCGGACCGAGCCGTGAAGGGATCGGCTCAGATCACGCAATTCAATCGGACACAATGTATGGTCCCGGCACTAAATTGCCAGCCGGACGCGTCACGAAAGGTCGAGCGTCAAACCGTCATGGGCCACGGTCCAGCCCTCGGCCTCGACCCGGCGGCGCTCGTCCGAGCCTTCCACCAGCACCGGGTTGGTGTTGTTGATGTGAACGAAGACCCGGCGCCCGATGGCCACATCGGCGAGCGCCGCGATGGAACCGCCCTCGCCGGTCATGGGCACGTGGCCCATGCGCCACCCGGTCTTGGTGCCGACACCGGCCCGGATCATGTCGTCGTCGAGGAGAACGGTTCCATCGAACAGCAAGGCCTCGACACCGCCGATCCGGGCCTTCAGCCCCTCGGTGACGCGGGCACAGCCGGGGATGTAGGCGAGGCGGCGCCCGTTCGATTCGATCATCGCCCCCACGGTGGTCTCGGTCTCGGCGCCAAGTTCCAGGGTCTCGTCCTCGAGCCAGAGCGGCACCTTGCCGGGCACGGCGAACAGCGTCACCGTCAGGCCGGGCACCGGCTCGAAACTGCGGTCGAGGGCGATCGGTTCGCGTGCGACCACGCCCGAGGCCATCACGTCGAAGACCCGGTTGGCCTTGACCGAGTCGAGGATGCCGGCGGTGCCGTAGAGCGTGAAGGGCTGCCCCTCGCGCAGCGTCAGCAGCCCGGCGACGTGGTCGACGTCGCCGTTGGTCAGCAGAACCGCGTGGATCGGCGAATGGCGCAGGCCTTCGCGCGGATGCATTGCGGGATTGTCGAACAATTGCTGGCGGATATCCGGGGAGGCGTTCACCAGGAGCCAGCGTTCCCCATCGGGGGAGACGGCGATGCTCGACTGGGTCCGCGGCCTGACGCGGGTGGCGTCCTCACGGGCAAGGGCGCAGATCGGGCAGCGGCAATTCCACTGGGGAAGGCCGCCGCCCGCGGCCGAACCGAGGATCAGGACATGCATGGGGAAACCGACGCTGCCTCAAGAACCCTCGGGTTCAACGAATCTCAGTTGCGAGAGATCAGTTGAAGGTGTCGATCTCGGCGGACTCGTAGCTGGTGACTTCCATGCCGACGCAGATCTCGGAAACGATGGGGGCAGCCCAGGTCATGGTGTTTCTCCTGAAGGTTTCTTCTGAACGTCAGCAGCATCCCGATCCCATAAGAAGATCGTAAGACACTGACGGCGCAGTGGTTTCTGTCGCCGGAGTGATATCGACAATTTGGCTCGGCAGTTCAAGCGCTAAATTGCCGGTTTCTCCCATCAACCCCTGCGAATCCGCGGCCGACGTTAACGCGGGGTGCCACCTCGGTGCCGGAAATCCGGCCTCAGTGCCGGAAATCCTGACCTTTCAGGTCCAGCATGAAGCCCCGTCCCCGGACGGTGACGATGACCGGACCGCCGAGGCGGACGAAGTCGGAGAGCTTCGTGCGCAGGTAACCCACGTAGACATCGACGACATTCAGCGACAGGCCGCCCTGGCCGGCCCAGAGCTTGTCGAAGATGTCGCCCCGCGTCACCGGATGGTTGGCGTTGTCCATGAGCAGGGCGAGCAGTTCCGCCTCGCGGGGGGTGAGGCGCGCCGTCGCATCCAGGAATCCGACCTGCCGGATGTTGAGGTCGAGGACGAGCTTCCCGGCCGTCACGATGGTGCGCGGCTCCTCCGACGCCTTGCGGCGCAGGAGATGGGTCTGGAGCCGGGCCAGCAATTCGTCGAAGACGAAGGGCTTCACGATGTAGTCGTCGGCGCCGAGCGCCAGCCCCTCGGCCCGGTCGCGGACCTCGTCGCGCGCCGAGAGGAAGAGAATCGGTCCCGGATAGCCGCCTTCGCGCAGCGAGCGGCAGACATCGTGGCCCGACCCGTCCGGCAAGGTGATGTCGAGCACCACGGCTTCGGGTGAATCGGCCCGAGCCGCCGCCAGGGCGTCGTCGACGCAGCCGGCGACGCCGACCGAGAAGCCCTCGGCCTCGAGTCCCCGGGCCAGCATGGCGCGGATGTCGCTGTCATCCTCCACGATCAATACGCGCGTCATGCCGCGGTCTCCTTTCCGACCCGGTCCGGGCCGTCCTGATGCTGCGTCCCGGGATCGGATTCGGTCACGGCGGAGTCCATGACCGGCAATTCGAGGGCGACCTGAGCGCCCCGGCCGTCGGGTCCGCTGCGCAGGTGGATCGACCCATCATGGCGCTCCACCACCCAGCGCGCCAGGGCCAGACCGATGCCGAACCCCGTTTCGCCCGACGGGCTCTCGCGGCGGAAGCGCTCGAACAGCCCATCGCCGAGATCGGGGAAGCCCGGCCCGTCATCCGTGATCGTCACCACGCCGCGCAATCCCTCCACCGCCGCCAGCGCCACGGTCACGTGGGTGAGCCCGGTGGCGTGGCGCAGGGCGTTGTCGATCAGGCTCTCGATCACCTGGCGCAGCCACTCCCGGTCGGCGAGCAGCCTGGGGTCGTGGCCGGAGGGGGCCAGACTCAGCGCCACGCGCCGGCGCGCGGCCTCCGACGCCATGCCGTCGACGGCGTCGGACAGGATCGCCGCGACGGCGACCGGGCGCCGGTCCAGTTCGATCTGGCCGGATTCCGAGCGGGCGACCCGCAGCAGATCCTCGACGCGGCGCTGCAGACGCAGGGCCCGCTTGCGGATGGTGGCGAAGACCGGACCGAAATCGACCTGACGCCCGGCCGAGCGGGCGGCGATGTCGCACTCGCCCAGGATCACCGTGAGGGGCGTGCGCAGCTCATGGCTGACATCGGCGAAGAAGCGCCGGCGCGAACGGTCCACCGCCTCCAGGCGGGCATTGGCCGCGCGCAGGTCGAGCGTACGGGCCGCAACGGTGTCCTCGAGCGAGGCCCGGTCCGCCGCGAGCCGGCCCTCGCGCCGGGCCAGACGGGCGGCCATGCGGTTGAAGTTCGCCACCAGCAGGCCGAGCTCGTCCCGGGTCGCCACCGACAGGCGGGTGTCGAGTTCGCCGCGCCCGACCGCGCTGGCGGCGCGGCGCACCGCCTCGATCCGGGCCAGCACCGGCCGGGTCACCGCCCGGTAGAGCAGCAGCACGAGGGCGAGGGCCCCCGCCACGGCGGCGAGGGAGGCGATCCGCAGGGTACCGGACAGGGCGCGCGCCGCGTCGGAGCCGGCGATCATCGAGCGGCGCTCGACCTCGATCAGGAAAGAGAGGGGCTGGCCCGTCATGGCCCCGAAGCCGTTGAGGGCACCCCGGATCGCCGCCCGGCGGGATTCATCCTCGGACTGGCGCAGCACCTGCGTCACCTGCCGGTCGAGCACGGCGCGCGCCGCGCGCAGCTGGGCCAGGGGCCGGGTGCGGGCGGCATACTGGGTCCGGTCGAGGGGATCGTCGCTCGCCGCGATGCTGCGCCCCAGGGCTTCGTCGACCGCCACCAGGGCGCGGTCCACATTGGCGCGCGCCACCGCGAGTCCCTCCGGCTGCGCGTCCGGGTTGCTCACCGCCTCCAGGGCGGCGAGCCCGTACTGGGTCATGCGGCCGGAGAGTTCGACCAGGAGTTCCAGGCGCCCCTGCGCCGCCAGCGTCCGGTCGATGGTGCGCTCGGCGGCGCTGATCGAGGCGAGGACGCCGATGGCCGCCAGGACGACGAGGAGCGCGGTGCCCCCGAGCAGCAGGGCGAATCGGACCTTCAGCGAGCGCATGGTGGTGCCGACATCGTCCTACCCGATCGTCTTACCGAACCGCTTTGCCAAATCGTCCCGAGATGATTCCCCGGGCCTCACCAGGACTGCACTGCCATCCGTGCTTACCTGATCATCCCGTCTGCTCCGGCGATCTTGCGAACAACATCGCGGATGCAGGCTCTGTAGGCTCAGGGTCGGCTCCGTTGCAAGCGCTACCGTGTGGGAGCGTCATCCAGTGGAAGCGTCCCGGCGCGGACAGGAGATGCGGGAAGCGAGGGCGTCCCGGTCAGAGGTCGCGCGGCTGGCTGCCCCGGACGGCACAGCGCCACTTGGTCACCTGCCATTCGGGATGGTCCGCCTGCCACTTGGCGATGGCGCTCTGGGAGTTGCGCAGGCAGATGTTCGGACTGCGCGCTTCGAACGACAGGTCGATCTTGTCCTCGCGGCACTGCGAGGGCTGCGACAGGAGGCAGATCGAGAGCAGAATGAGCATCGGGAGGCCGGGTTCGCGCTGCGGAAACGCGGAACGCCGGCACTATGCTGCCGCCCGCGGTGGCAGAAAATCGACCGATCGGGAGGATTGTGCAAGTCCGGATGGCGATTGGTCCCGGATCGCCCCCGGCTCAACCGAGGGCGAGGGGATCGGCGCATTCCGCCGGGCCGCCCCGGCAGGCGAGCCCGGACGGCCGGCGACGGCCTCAGGCCATCACCCAGAGCTCGCCCTTGCCGAGGGTCGCGAGATCCCCCGAGTAGCGCGTCAGGGCTCCGGCGGCGAGATCCGCATGGGCGGGGCTGAGGGGCCGCAGGGCGCGGGCGAGGAGGCGCAGGAACACGAGATCGTGCGAGCCGGTCTCGACGAAGCTGGGGCTGAGCGCCCCGACCGCGCCGGTCAGGATGGTGCCCCTGCGCATGCCGAAGCCCGGATGATCGCCGAGACTCGTCGCCGCGATGGTGCCGGCGATCATCCGCGCGCCCGCATGGGCGCCCGCCCGGCCGACCAGGATGAGTCCGCGCCGCATGCGGTCGCCGAGATAGTCGCCGGCGCTGCCGCGGATCACCAGGGTGGCACCGTCGAGACCGGCCTTGGCGGCGTAGACCGCACCGCCGGCATGGTCGCCGGCATCGCCCTCGATGGTAATCGTACCGCCGGTGGCGCCCGAACCCGCGAAGGGGCCGGCCGAACCGGTCACCGTCACCGAGCCGCTGCTCATGCCTTCGCCGAGGCGCTGTCCGACATCGCCGGTGACGCGGATGGAACCGCCGCTCAGCGACGCGCCGACCCGGTCGAGGCGCGACGAGCCCCCCTCGATGACGAGTTCGTCCGAGCCGTCGAGGGCGAGCGTGAAGCAGTCGCCCAGGGTCAGGCCGCGCCGGCCGGTGCCGACGGGGAGCCTGGCCGCCTCGGCCTCGGTCAGGCCGCTGAGCGCCAGCGGATTGACGTGCAGGAAGTCGAGCCGCTCCGGCGGCTCCTGGCGCAGGGTGAGGGTGCTCATGCCGCTCCAGCCTCGCTGCCCGGCTCCTTCGAGAGCAGGTTCTTCAGGTGATAATGGTGGCGGCCGAGATTGCCGCCGTAATTACCGGCCGTGACGGCCACCAGCCCGTGCGCCGCACCGACTTCAGTGGCCGCATGCAGGGCCGCGCGCATCGATTCCGCCACCGCATCGGAGGTCAGCGCGTCGATGACGATCTCCAGCACGACGCCGACCTCGGCCGAGAGTTCGGTGCCGGCCCGGCCCTTGAGGGTCGGGCAGTAGGCATCGTTGGTCGAGGCCATCATGCCCTTGGTGCGGGCGCCCACCTTCGAGCCGGAGCGGACGATGCCGCCCGGGAAAGGCAGGATCGCGCCCGAAACCGAACGGGCGGCCTCGACCGCGATCTCGGCGACCTTGAGGGTGTCGGCGTGCTTGCGCCCGAGGAACAGCAGGTTGCCGCCGCCGACCGCGCCGTCCACCGCGCGGACGAAGTCCTCGCACAGGAACTCGCCGTCCATGACGGGGATGCGCCAGTAGCGGCGGGCCTTGCCGGTGACCGGGTCGGTCAGGCGCTTGGCCACCGCGAAGCCGTCGCCGAAATAGCGGATCGCGCCCCCGAGCTTGATCTTCGTCGGGCCTTCCACGCCGGCGTAGCAGGCGGTGCCCGGGCAGGTGAGGATGCACTGGCCGACGCGCTTGAGGAGCTGGTCCTTGAGGCCGTTCGGCTCGAAGCCAAACAGCAGCACGCGCACGCCGGGGCGCCCGTCCGGGGTTTCCTCCGGAGACAGCTCGCAGTCGATTCCGGCCTCGGCGCCGCAGCCGATCACCGAGGTGGCAAAGCCCGTCATCACGGTGGCGGCGATCATCGCCCACTTGGCCGTGTCGTTGGTGATGATGATCGCCGTTCCGGCGACGTCGAACGCCTCCGCGAAGGTGTCGATCACCGGAATGCCGTTGAGGGTGAGGTCCGTCATCTCAGTCACCGGTCCTCACGCGTTGCGCGGAGCGCACATCCGATTTCGTTCATGACCGACATGCGACCTCCGCGAACACGTCCGGTTTCGGGAAGGCCTCGTCCGGCACCGCGAAGCTCTTCAGGCCCGTGCCGAAACGGTCCTGCAGATAGGTTTCGGAGCGGGCCACCATCGCCTTGTCGGACTCGACGGCGAGTTCGAGGGTGCGGCCGGAGCGCCAGGCCACCACCTCGCCGTCCTCCACGATGGTCTCGCCGTCCTTGAGCACCAGCTTGGCGCGGGCGAACATGGCGGTGCGGTTCGGGTCGTCGCGGTAGATCGCGACGTCGGCCCGGGCGCCCTCGCGCAGGTGGCCGCGATCGGCGAGCCCGAGCAGCTTGGCCGGCCCCGAGCGCGTCAGCTGGGCGATCTCGGAGAAGCTGTACTCGCGCTCGATGGCACAGAGGCCGGAGCGCTCGGCAATGACCTTGTGCAGGCCGGCGATCTCGCGGTCGCGCTCCTCCTTGTCCATCAGGAAGTGGATGATGCGCGGGTAATCGGTGAACGGGCCACCGTTAGGGTGGTCGGTGGTCAGGATGGTGCGCTCCGGCTCCTTGGACAGCAGCATCAGCTCGAGGCCGATCGCCCATTGCAGGGAGCTCACGGGGCCGCGCGGCTTATACAGGAACGGCACCACGCCACCGCCCTCCGCATCCCCCGCGTTGACGATCCACTTCTTCGGGTTGGCGCCCTTGCGGCCGGCGAACTGGCGCAGGATGTCCAGCGAGATCGTCACGGTCTGGCCAAAAGCGACCTGGCCGACGTCGTAGGTCGCGTTGGGATGCGCCTCCATCGCCTCGGTGATGCGCTCGGCCGCCGAGCGGAAGCCGCCGGTCAGCGGATTCTCGGGGTCGGCGACGCCGTAGCCGTAGAACTGGGCGTGGGCGAAGTGGATGCGCCGCCCTTCCGCCGCCTCCAGGGTCGCGACGAACGACTCGTCCGCGCCCGGGATGCCGAGATTGTTACAGTGGACGTGCAGCGGGTGCGGCACGCCGATCTCCTCGACCGCGTCGAGGAGGGCGCCCATGATCTTGCGCGTCGACAGGCCGTAGACCGGGATCTCGTCGTCGAGGCTGAGCTTCAGCATCCCGTCCTTGAAGGCCGAGGCGCCGCCCGCGTTGATGCACTTCACGCCGAGGCCGCGCGAAGTCGCCACCGAGAGGGCAACGAGATCGCGCACCGCGGCCTTGCCCTCACGCTCCCGCAGGAGCTGGAGCAGGTGGTCGTCGTTGCCCATCACCGTCAGGGCGCCGCGATCGAGGAGCGGGATGTCGGCGAGTTCGAGCTGGGTCGCCAGGGCGTTGGCGGGCGGCATCGCCGGCTCGACCGCGAGGGTGTAGCCCATCCGGGCGTAGTTCGCGCCGATCCAGGCGGCCGAGCCGCCCGCATGCGCGAACGGATGACCCTCGGGCGCGGCCTCGCTGGCGTAGAGCTCGGGCAGCAGCAGGCGGCTCATCACCACGTTGCCGCCGGCGATGTGCGAATGAACCTCGACGCCGCCGGCCATCACCACGCAGCCGGTGGCGTCGATGGTGCGGTCGGGCGCACGGTCCGAGGCGGGCACCACGCGCCCGTTCTCGATCCAGACCTCGCCGACCGCGTCGCGGCCGGCCGTCGGGTCGACGACCCGGCCTCCGTGAATCCGGATCAGCATGCGGCGGCCTTCTTCTGCATGAGGCGTTCGTGAATGGCGGTGAGGATGCCGGCCGCGCTCAGTTCGGCCGTCGGGCCGGGTGCCGGCGCATAGGTGATCGCCGCCCGGCGCTCGTCCCATAGGGTTCCGCCGGCGCTCTCACCGGGGACGCCCACGGCGAAGACCACGTCGGCGACGTCGCCGCCGGCCTCCGGGCTGCCGACGCCCACGATGGCGACGCTGGGCAGGGTGCCGAGCCAGTCGGGGCGCGGGGCGGGCAGGGAGGCGAGCCACAGGGCCGCATCGGCCTCGCCGGCGGCGATCTGGCGGGCGCTGTCGAAGCGCCAGGGATCGTGCTCCGGCACATGACGGCCGAACCCGACGCGGGGGGCCTGGCCGGTGGTCCAGGCGGCGAGCTGCAGCAGGGCGCGACCCTGGAACGGATCGGCCAGGGGCAGGCCGAAGAAACGCGTGACCTCGTTGAGATCCTTGATCATGCCCTGGAGCATCTCGACGCCGAGTTCGCCGATCTCGGCCGGGTCGTACAGGACGACGCCGTACTGAGCGGCGGCGAGGCGCCGGGCCAGATCGGCATAGGCCGCCTCGCCGGCGAGGTTGCCCTTGAGGAAGGCGCGCAGGTGCGCCACCGAGACGGCGAGGCCGCCGGCCTCCGCCGGGTAGGCCACGTGCCGGGTGGCGCCGTTGCGCGGACCACCCAGGGACAGGATCACCCGTTCGGCGCCGGCGGCGCGGCCCCGCGTCGCCTGCGTGCCGGCGATGTCCTGCACGATGGGACGGTCCCAGGGGGCGTTGCCCACGATGAGGACCGCATCGGCCCGGCCGACCGTCTCGGCCGGCGTCGTCGTCATGGCCCCGGTGTGGCTGAGGGCTCCGAGTTCGGCATAGAGGCTCGGGCCGGCTACGGGATCGACGGAGGCGCCGAGGGCGTCGGCGAGGTGGTACGCGGCGCGCACCGCGCTCAACTCGGCGCAGAGCCCCGCCAGGACAGCATTCTGCGCTGAAGCGAGGAGCGTGGCGGCGGCCTCCACCGCCGCGTCCGCGTCCGTCGCACCACCCTTCACCCAGGCCGCCATGCGTTGCACCTTGGAAAATCGAGGGCCCGGCGCGCGCCGTGTTCGGCGTCGCGCACGGCGGGACTGAGCCAGTCCATGTCGTTGGGGCGGCACGTTTGCATCGCGGCCGCTTTCCAGGCAACCCCCCCGGACCCCTTCGGGCGAATCAGGGTCCCGGCGCCGCGCCGGAAGATTTGACCGATGCGCTTGCGACGGGTCGCCGCTCCGTGGGAGAAGCCGCCGGGCGCAAGGGTCGCGGCCCGGGGTCATCACCGAGGGGTCGTGACCGAGGAGTCGTGGCGGAAGAGTCGTGGCGGAGGAGTCTTGGCGGAAGCGTCATGGCTCGCCGAGTGATCCGAGGCACGAGGTCGGATGGGACAGGACCGCGTGGGACAGGGACGTGTCACGATGGAGGGACTCGACGTGATGCGCCCGACGAGCGGACCGGGCGCAGCCGCTGCCGGCCTGCGCGTCCATGCCCCGGCCCGTCTGCATTTCGGGTTTCTCGACCTGCATGGCGGCCTCGGCCGGCGCTTCGGCAGCATCGGCCTCGCCCTCGACGCCCCCGCCGTGGACCTCACGGCGCGGCCGAGCGACCGCCTCGACGTCACCGGGCCGGAATCGCGCCGTGCGGCGGCCTACGCCCTGGCGGCGGCGACGCATCTCGGCATCCCCGGTCACGCCGCGCTCACCATCGACTCCGCCATTCCCGCCCATGCGGGCTTCGGCTCGGGCACGCAGCTCGCGCTCAGCGTCGCGGCGGCGCTCGCCGGCCTCGCCGGGCGCCCCTTCGCGCCGGAGGATTTCGCCGACGCCCTCGACCGGGGCAACCGGTCGGGCGTCGGCCTTGCGGCCTTCACCCAGGGCGGCCTCATCGTCGACGGCGGGCGCGACCCCGAGGGCAACCCGCCCCCGGTGATCGCCCGGCTGGCCTACCCGGAGGCCTGGCGCGTCGTGCTGATCCTCGACACCGGCATGACCGGCGTCCACGGCAGCCGCGAGGTCGCGGCGTTCCGCGATTTGCCGCGCTTTCCGGAGGCCCAGGCCGCCGAGATCTGCCGCATCGTGCTGATGCAGGTGCTGCCGGCGGCCGTCACCGCCGAACCGCTTGGGTTCGGGTCCGGCATCACCCGGATCCAGCAGCTGATCGGCGACCATTTCGCCCCGCACCAGGGGGGACGCTTCGCCAGCCCCGCCGTGGCCGAAGCCCTCGCGGCGATCGCGGCGGAGGGCGTGGCCGGCTACGGCCAGAGCTCATGGGGGCCGACCGGCTTCGCCCTGATGCCCTCGGAGGCCGAGGCGCGCGCCCTCGTGGCCCGGCTGGAGCGGCCCGGTCCCCTGAAATTCCTGATCGCCCGCGGGCGCAACACCGGCGCGTCGGTGACGACGCTTTAAGACGAAGCCCGCTAAACCGAAGCTTCGGGGCACCCGGACCGGGTCGCCTTTGACAATTCGACGCCTCGGCGCACGATCGGGCCGCGTCACAGCATGAAGGGAGTCCGACGATGGCCCGCTCGATCCTGCACATGATCACGCCCCTGAAGCATATGAGCCCGTTCGACGTGAACATGGCGGCGGATGCGGGCTTCGAGACGATCGCGACCTACACCAACGCCACGCTCGCGGACGTGACGACCCTGGTTCAGGACTCGATCTTCTCGCGCAGCCCGCAGGACGGCGTCCGCACCGGCATCTTCATCGGTGGCAAGAACGCCGAGGACGCCCTCGACATGGTCGACCGGGCCAAGAAAGCCCTGGTGCCGCCCTTCGCCAACCACATCTTCGCCGACCCCGCCGGCTCCTTCACCACCGGTGCCGCGATGGTGGCCGAGGTGACCCGCGCCCTGAAATCGAAGTTCGACACCGGCCTCGAGGGCAAGCGCATCGTGATCTTCGGCGGTGCCGGCGTCGTCGCCTATGTCGCCGCCGTGATCGGCGCCCTCCACGGCGCCAACGCGGTGATCGTCGGCCATGACGGCGAGGAGCGTGTCAGCAAGATCGCCAACACCATGCGGTGGCGCTTCGGCGTCGAGGTCGAGGCCGTGGACGGCTCCACCGTCGCCGCCCGACGCGCCGCGATCGGCAAGGCCGACGTCATCCTGTCGGCCGGCCCGGCCGGCATCCCGATCCTGACGGCGGAGGATCTCGAATCCGCCCCGAACCTGCTCGTGGCCTCGGACGTCAACGCCGTGCCGCCGGCGGGCATCGCCGGCATCGACGTCAACGCCGTCGACGTGCCGCTGCCCACGGGCCGCGGTGTCGGCATCGGCGCGCTGGCGGTCGGCAACGTCAAGTACCAGACCGAATCCCGCCTGTTCCGCCGCATGCTCGACGCCGACGAGCCCCTCTGCCTCGATTTTCGCGATGCCTACACGCTGGCCGTCGAGGTGGCGGGCTGAGAGCGGCCCAATCGGAGCCGGGTGCCGGACGGACCCTCCTCATCGCGGCCCAGTCCGGCCGGGCCCTGGCCCAGGCGGCCCGGCGGGCGGGTCTGCGGCCCCTCGTCCTCGACCTGTTCGGCGATGCCGACACGCAGGCGCTCGCCGAGGGCTACCGCCAGGCCGAGGGCCGCTTCGGGGCCGGGCTCGCGGGTGATGCCCTCGTCGCCCGCTTGGACGAACTCGCGTCCCTCGGATCGGACAAGCCCCTCGGCATCGTGCTGGGCAGCGGCTTCGAGGCGGCGCCCGCACTGATGCGGGCCATCGCGGGTCGCTACCTTCTCCTCGGCGCCGGCCCGGATTGCGTCGGTGCGCTGAAGGACCCGCTCGCCTTCGCGGCCCTGTGCCGGGCGCACGGCGTGCCGCACCCGGCCGTCACCCGCGACCCCGTGCCGGACCGGTCCGCCTGGCTCCTCAAGCGGGCCGGGGGCTCGGGCGGCACCCATATCCGCCGGGCGACCGCCGGTGCAGCGCCGCCCGGTGCCTATTTTCAGGCCCGGGTGCCGGGCCGCGCCGTCGCAATCTCGGTCCTGGCGGCCGGCGGCGCCGTCCGGGTGGTGGGCGTCACCGAGCAATGGTGCGCCCCGTCTCCCCTGCATCCCTTCCGCTATGCCGGCGCCCTGGAGCGCGGCCGCCACGAGGCGCCGATCCTCGAGCCCCGCCTGCAGGCGGACATCGTCGCGGGCGTGACCCGCCTCGCGGCGGCGACCGGCCTCACGGGCCTCGCCAGCGCCGACTGCCTCGTCGACGGCGAGGCCTGGTGGCTGACCGAGATCAATCCGCGCCCGGGGGCGACCCTCGACGTGCTCGACCGGCGCGCGACACCCCTGCTCGGCCTGCATATCGCCGCGAGCCTCGGCCACCTTGGCGATCCCGAACCCGCACCGGTGGATGCGGCGGCGTCCGAAATCTGCTACGCGGCCAGCGGCTACGCGCCGATACCGCCGATCACCTGGCCGGATTTCGTGCGCGACCGCCCAAGACCCGGCACCACGGTGGCGCGCCACGCGCCCCTGTGCACCCTGTTCGCCACAGGGCCGGACTCGGCCGCCACGAGAGCGATGTTGCGAGGCCGGGCCGCCGAATTGCGGACCCAGCTCGCCCTGACGGAGGGACACCCATGACCACGAGCCCGAGCGGCGCGAAATTCCCGTTTCCGAGCGTCAACGCTCTGACCGCTCCCCTGGTGGAGCGGCTGGTCGCCGATGCCGAGGCCCTGCGCCTGTCCGTGACCACCGAGAACGGCGCCCGCATGGTCGATGCCGGCGCCACCGTGCGCGGCTCCATCGAGGCCGGCCGCCGCATCGCCGAGATCTGCCTCGGCGGCCTCGGCACCGTCTCGATCGCGCCCTCCGGCCCGATCGCGTCCTGGCCCTATTCGGTCATCGTGCACGCCGCCGATCCGGTCATCGCCTGCCTCGGCAGCCAGTATGCCGGCTGGTCGCTGGCCGACGAGACCGGGGATTCGGGCTTCTTCGCCCTCGGCTCCGGCCCCGGCCGCGCCGTCGCGGTGGTGGAGGACCTCTACGGCGAGCTCGGCTACAAGGATTCCGCGAAGCAGACCGCCCTGGTGCTGGAAGCCGCCGGCGGCCCGCCGGCCTCCGTCATCGCCAAGGTGGCCGAGGCCACCGGCCTGGCGCCTGAGCAGCTCACCTTCATCTACGCCCCGACCCAGAGCCTGGCCGGCTCGACCCAGGTCGTCGCCCGCGTGCTCGAAGTCGCCCTGCACAAGGCCCACACGGTCGGCTTCGATCTGCACAAGATCGTGGACGGCATCGGCACCGCCCCGCTCTCGCCGCCGCACCCGGATTTCATCCAGGCCATGGGCCGCACCAACGACGCCATCATCTACGGCGGCCGGGTGCAGCTCTTCGTCGAAGCCGACGAGGCCGATGCCCAGCAGCTCGCCGAGCAGATCCCGTCGTCGAATTCCGCCGACCACGGCGCGCCCTTCGCCGACATCTTCTCCCGGGTCAACGGCGACTTCTACAAGATCGACGGCGCCCTCTTCAGCCCCGCCGAAGTCATCGTCACCTCGGTCACCACCGGCAAGAGTTTTCGCGGTGGCAAGCTGATGCCGGAGCTGGTCGAGGCGTCGTTCCGGTAAAGCGCCGATGCATGAACCCTCCCCCTTTGCGGGGGAGGGTGGTCGCGGAGCGACCGGGAGAGGGGCCAAGGCCTCTCCGAATCTGGCCCACCCCTCTCGCGGGATTTAGTCCCGGCCCGACCCGCCTGACGGGCCACCGTCTCCGGCGGTGAGGAGACGGGATCGACGTCGAGGTTTACGAAGAACAATGCGGATCGGGCTCGCGGCCGATAACGGCAACTGGCACAAGGCGCGCTTGAAGGCCGCCCTCGAACAGCTCGGCGCCGAGCCGGTGCTGTTCTCCCTGGCGGACGTCGCGGTGGTGACCGGGGGCCCCGAGCCCCTGCGCGTGCCGGGTTTCCAGACCCTGCCGGACGGCGTCCTCCTGCGCACCATCGCGGGCGGCACCTTCGAGGCGACCACCCTGCGCCTCGGCGTCCTGCACGCGCTGGCTGCCACCGGCACCACGCTGTGGAATTCCCCCGGCGCCATCGAGCGCTCGGTCGACAAGGCGATGACCAGCCTGCTCATCGATCGCGCCGGCCTGCCGACCCCCGAGACCTTCGTGGTCTCCCGGCGCGAGGCCGCCGCCGAGTTGGTGGCACGGGAGGCGGGGCCGGGCCGACCCCTGGTGCTGAAGCCGCTGTTCGGCTCGCAGGGGGAGGGGCTCCAGCTCATCGAGCGTCCGGAGGACCTGCCGGACGAGGAGGCGGTGTCCCGGGTCTACTATCTCCAGCGCTACATCGCCCGCACCGACGGGCTGTGGCGCGACTACCGGGTCTTCGTCTGCGAGGGCCGCGCCATCGCGGGCATGATTCGCGAGGGCGACGGCTGGATCACCAACGTCCATCGCGGAGGCCGGCCGCTGCCCTGGGCGATGCCGGAGGCCGCGGCCGAACTGGCCGAGCGCGCGGCGGCGGCGGTCGGCGTCGACTACACCGGCATCGACCTCGTCGAGGATGGGGCGGGCGGCTACCTCGTGCTCGAGGTGAACTCGATGCCGGCCTGGTCGGGGCTGCAGCGGGTCACCGAGGTCGACATCGCGCTCGCCGTGGCGCGCGGCTTCCTCAACGCGGTGCGGGCGGCGCATCCGCCCCGCCTCGTATCGGCCCTGGGATGAGCGGGCTCGATCCGGGCACGATCGCGGAGGCCTATCGGGCGAGCTGCCGCGACGAACTCGACGCCCTGAAGCCCGGCAACGTCCACGCCTTCGCCGACGGCCACCGGATGGCGGTGGCGGATTTCGTGGCGAGCGCCGAGATCTCGGCGCCGCACCTGACGGATGCCGGCGCCCCGGTCGGCCGGCGCGTGCTCCGGGCCGTCGAGGCGACGATGGAGCGCGTCGGCCAGAACACCAACCTGGGCATCCTGCTGCTGTGCGCGCCCCTGGCGAAGGCGGCGGAGACCGGTCGCCCGCTGCGCTTAGCGCTTCAGGCGGAACTCGACGGCTTCGACGAACAGGACGCGCGCGACGTCTTCGCGGCGATTCGCCGGGCCAACCCGGGCGGCCTCGGCCGGGCCGAGCGCCACGACGTCACCGATCCGGCGGTCCCCCTCTCGCTGCGGGCCGCCATGGCGGAAGCCGCGCCGCGGGACGCCATCGCGCGCGCCTACGTCACCGGGTTCGCCGATCTCTTCGCCATCGGCCTGCCGGCCCTGACGAGCGCCGCAGCGCGTGGTCTGGCGCCGCCCTGGAGCACGACGGCCCTGTTCCTGGCCTATCTGGCCCAGGTGCCCGACAGCCACGTGGCGCGCAAGCACGGCCCCGAGCGGGCGGAAGCCCTGCGGATCGAGGCCGAGGCTCTGCTGTCACTCGACCTCTCGCAAGCGCCGGTGACGGTCCTGCTGGCGCAGGACACGGCCTGGAAGGCCGCGCGCCTCAACCCCGGCACCAGTGCGGACTTCACCGTGGCCACGCTGTTCCTGGCGCGGCTCCTCGGCGGGCTGGGCGAAGCGGACGCGACGGCCGCGTCCGGAAACGATGCCGAGAAAGCCGACGCGGATCGCCGGTTTTCCTAACCTCATGCGAAGGTTCCGTCCGGACACGAATAAATTGCCGGCCTGCACCGTCCGCATAGGGTTGTTCCCGGCCAGACCCCAGAGTAGGGTCCGCGCCGCGATCCGGGCTAACCGGTCCGGTCCCTCGATGGACTGGACGCCGTGAACAAGGATAGCTGCCGGCCGCCCCCTGAGCTCGGGAGCGGCCACGTCTTTTCAAGACTTTGGGAGAAACCCCACATGGCGAAGATCAACAAGGTTATGGTCGGCGAAGCCCTCGTCGGCGATGGCAACGAAGTCGCCCACATCGATCTGATCATCGGACCGCGCGGTTCGCCGGCCGAGGCCGCTTTCTGCAACGGCCTCGTGAACAACAAGCACGGCTTCACCAGCCTGCTCGCGGTCATCGCGCCGAACCTGCCCTGCAAGCCCAACACCCTGATGTTCAACAAGGTCACCATCAACGACGCCCGTCAGGCCGTCCAGATGTTCGGCCCTGCTCAGCACGGCGTTGCCAAGGCCGTTCAGGATTGCGTGGCCGAGGGCACGATTCCCGCCGATGAGGCCGACGACCTGTTCATCCTGGTCGGCGTGTTCATTCACTGGGAAGCGGCCGACGACGCCAAGATCCAGAAGTACAACTACGACGCCGTGAAGCTCTCCATCGAGCGCGCCGTCAAGGGCGAGCCCACCGCTGCCGTCGTCACCGAGCAGCGCAACTCCGCGTCGCACCCCTTCGCGTCGAACGCTTAGATCGGGGGCAGTCCTGGGCAGAGCGCGCCTCCGCCCGCACCGCGGGGCCTGCTCCAGCGACTGGCTTCCATCTTCCTCGGACGATGAACATGAGACGGGGCGGCCTTCGGGCCGCCCCTCTTTTTTGTCCGGTGCCTCAGAGCCTTGTAGGCCCGCGCAGGGCGCCGTCGTGGATCGCCGAGGCGATCAGGGCTCCGGCGATGCCGTGCGCCTTCAAGGCGGCCACGTCGGCCCAGCCCCGCACCCCGCCCGCCGCGTAGAGACGCGTCGAAGGATTCGAAGCCGCCAGGGCCGCGAGCCGGTCGAGGTCCGGTCCGGCCCCGATGCCGATCCGCCCCAGGGTCATCACGATCACGTCGCGCGGCCAATGCGCCGGCGCGTCGTGCAGGGCCGCCGGGCCGAGCCGCTCGCCGCCGCGCGTGTCGAGGGAGAACACCGCCCGGTCACCGAGCGTCCGAACAAGATCCGCATCGGCCTGGCTCTCGCTGCCGATCACCGGCCGGCCGAGATGGGCCGCCAGGAAGGCCTCGACCCCGGCCGGTCGCGAAAATCCCGCATCGACCCACAGGGTTGTGCCCGGGCAGGCGGCCGCGATGGCGGAAAGGCTCGCGATGTCGGGCGCCGCACCATCGACGATCGCGTCGAGGTCGGCCACGTAGAGGATGCGGGCCGGCACCGCCCCCAGCAGCCCGCGGGCGACGTCCGCCGGCGCCGACCCCTTTGCCAAGGGCGTCCTGATCGGGGCATAGGAGTCGCGGTCCCCGGCCCGTGCCCGCACCACCGCTCCGTGGCGCAGATCGATCACCGGAATGATCTCGAATTCGTCCGCCATCCGGCTTCCTCCGATGTTCAGGCCCGCCCGTGACACCACAGACTCCATCCCCTGACACGCCGGTGATCGGCTGGGATCTCGGCGGGGTCCATGTCAAGGCAGCTTTGGTTCGCAACGGCGGCGTCGAGACCGTGGTGCAGGCGCCCTGCCGGCTCTGGCGCGGGTTGCCGGCCCTCGACGAGACGTTCGCGCAATTGCCCGATTGGGCCCGGGCCGAGGCCCACCACGTCGTCACCATGACGGGGGAACTCACCGACTGCTTCGCCGACCGGCAGGACGGGGTGACGCAGCTCGCCGGCTGGGCCGGGCGGACCCTTCCGGGCGCGGTGCGGATCTACGGCGGCCGCGCCGGGCTGCTCGATCCGGATATGGCTCCGGCGCACGCCGCCGCCATCGCCTCGGCGAACTGGCACGCCACGGCGGCCCTGATCGGACACCACCTCGCCGACGCCCTCCTGGTCGATATCGGCTCCACCACCGCCGACCTGATCCCCATCGTGAGCGGCCAGCCGGCGGCGACCGGCTACAGCGATGCCGAGCGCCTGGAGACGGGCGAACTCGTCTATACGGGCGTGGTCCGCTCGCACCTCGTCGCTCTGTCCGACCACGCTCCGTTCCAGGGCCGCCGCACCCGGCTGATGGCCGAGACCTTCGCCACCACCGCCGACATCTACCGCATCCTCGGCGACCTGCCGGAGGGGGCCGACCAGCAGCACAGCGTCGACCTGAAGGGCAAGTCGCTCCCCGAGAGCGAGACCCGGCTGGCCCGCATCGTCGGCCGCGACCATCGCGAGGGCAGCGCCGCCGACTGGCGCGCCCTGGCGGCGCATTTCTCCGAGAGCCAGATGCGGCTGCTGCACGATGCGGCCGCCCTGCTGCTGTCGCGGCCCGACCTCCCGGCCGATGCGCCCCTGGTGGTCTGCGGCGCCGGCCGCTTCCTCGCCGAGCGCCTGGCCGCGCGCCTCGGCCGGCCGGCGGTCGCCTTCACCGACCTGATCGCCGAAAACCTCGCCGAGGCCGGCGCCGACTGGGCCTCCACCTGCGGCCCCGCCGTGGCGGTGGCGCTGCTGGCCGCCCATCCATCCTGGAACCCCGGAGAGAGACCCCGCGCATGAGCACGACGCAGAAACTCGCCCGCATCCTGGCCGCCCGCTCAGGCAGCGGGATCGAGCTGGCGCTGGCCACCGAGTCCGGCCAGACCCTCAAGGTCCTGGCCACCTCCGAGCAGATCGACATGCTGGTGGACGAGCTGGAGGACATCCTGAACTCGCCGGAAGAGCCCGAGGCCCCGGAGCCACCGGCTGCGGCGTGAGGTGCGGGCGGTCGTAAGCGCTCGTGGTCAGAGCTTGACGCTCGGTCCCGTCCGTTTGCGACCCTTTGGAGATGCCCGGAACATCCGCTTGCAGGCGACATGGTGCGGCGGCGTTCTGCGTCCGGGACGGGTGGATTTTTGCCAGTCCGCTTCCGAACAGCGGATGCATTGAAGCGGACTTAGAGCGTTTTCCACGATCCCTGAGTCGTTGCGGCGAGGTGAGCGTTGATCCCTGAAGGTTCGTCAGGGAGATCGCCATGGCCCGTGCCTACAGTCACGATCTGCGCATTCGCGTCCTGGACGCAGT
>NZ_JAGHKN010000128.1:0-428 GCF_023093475.1 Methylobacterium sp. 37f | reverse complement strand
GCGCAGCGGGCTGCGCTCGATGATCTTCACCTGGTAGCGGCTCTCGATGGCCTCGGCCAGGCGCTCGCCGACATTGCCGCCGCCGGCGATGATGATCCGCTTGTAGCTGTCGTCGAGCCTGCGCATCTCGCCCATTACCGCGCGGATATGGGCCTTGGCGGCGATGAAGAAGACTTCGTCGTCGGCCTCGATCACCGTGTCGCCCTGGGGAATGATCGGCCGGTTGCGGCGGTAGATCGCGGCGACGCGGGTATCCACGTTCGGCATGTGCTCGCGCAACTGGCGCAGCTCCTGCCCTACCAGAGGGCCGCCGTAGTAGGCCTTGATGCCGACCAGTTGCGCCTTGCCTTCGGCGAAGTCGAGCACCTGCAACGCGCCGGGATGTTCGATCAGGCGCTTGATGTAGTTGGTGACAAACTGCTCCGGAC
>NZ_JAGHKN010000127.1:0-431 GCF_023093475.1 Methylobacterium sp. 37f | reverse complement strand
GACAAGAACCTGCAGGGCCTGCTGACCTTCAACGCCGAATTGTCGGAGAGCCGCACCGCGGCGGTCGACACGCTGTTCGACCAGCTCATCACCTTTCAGCTCGAACCGCTGAAGGCCGCCACCAAGGTGCTGCACGAGGTCGATGCCGCCCTCGCCAAGAAGGACAACGCCAAGGCCCGTGCCCTCGCCAAGGAAGCGCGCGACCTGATCGCCGCCATGCCGATCACAGATGCGCAGGCGGCCTCTCCCGAAATCAAGGCTGCCTTCACGGGTGGCAAGGAGAAGTCGTCGCGGCAGGCCGAGCTCGAGCAGCAATGGTCCGCCTTCGCCAAGGAAAAGTACGCCGCCGCCAAGGCCAAGGCCGACGAGGCGTTGAAGCTCCTGCGCTAAAGCTCGTGCGTTGACCATCCGCTCGCCTGGCCAGGTTGCCC
>NZ_JAGHKN010000126.1:0-432 GCF_023093475.1 Methylobacterium sp. 37f | reverse complement strand
GCGCTGACCGGTGCCGAGGCGCTGTATGCCGACATGGGCCACTTCGGCGCCCGCCCCATCCGGTACGCGTGGTTCTACATTGCCATGCCGTGCCTGCTGCTGAATTACTTTGGCCAGGGCGCCTTGCTGCTGCGCGAGCCGAGCGCCGTGCAAAACCCGTTCTTCCTGTTGATGCCGAGCTGGGCGGTTGGCCCGATGGTGCTGCTCGCTACGGCGGCCACCGTCATTGCGTCGCAGGCTGTCATCTCTGGCGCGTTTTCGATGACGGCGCAGGCCGTGCACCTGGGCTATGCGCCGCGCATGAAGATTCTCTACACGTCGGATGTGGAAATCGGCCAGATCTACGTGCCAGTGGTCAACTACATGCTCCTCGTGCTGGTGGTGGCCGTGGTGCTGGCGTTCGGCAAGTCCGACAACCTGGCCGCGGCGTAC
>NZ_JAGHKN010000125.1:0-434 GCF_023093475.1 Methylobacterium sp. 37f | reverse complement strand
GGCCGGTACTGCTTAGTACTGGCCGCCTGTGCGTAGGACGTACGAGCACACCAGCACGTCGTCGCCGCCGTCGGTCTTGTCGACCAGCAGTTGAGCCACACCCTGCTGCTCCTCGGCGGGCGGACGTTGTCCCCGTGACGAACTCCTCGCCGGCGCCACGCGCATCGTGAACAGCACCTGAGCCTGCGTCGTCGACCACGGCACGATCTTGTCGATGCTCGTCACCTCGACATTGCCGAACTGCTTGCGGAACGTGTCGCCCGCCAGACTCGCCACCGCCAGATCGGCCTTGCGGTCACGCACCGCGTCGAACAGCCCACACATCGTGTGCCTGGCGACGGTCTCGTCGTCGGCGTCGATCAGCGCCGACAGATACTCCTGGATCGCGTCCCTGGCCTGCGTCTCGGTCACCACGCCGGACTCCGAACCCGAAC
>NZ_JAGHKN010000124.1:0-441 GCF_023093475.1 Methylobacterium sp. 37f | reverse complement strand
GCCTGCCGCCGCTCAAGCATGGGCTCGCCCGGCAGATGATGTTCGGGCAGCGAGGCTAACGGATGGCGTGTGCCGAGGTAGGCGCTGCAGGCGACCGCCAGCAGATCACCGTGGTGGGCGCCGGCATTGTCGGCACGGCGTGCGCACTGCAATTGCAACGGGATGGCCACCAGGTCACGCTGCTCGATCAGGCCGGCATTGGCGAAGGCTGCTCGTTCGGCAACGCCGGCTGCCTGAGCGTGGCGTCGGTCGTGCCGATGGCGCTACCGGGCATGCTGAAGCAGGTGCCCAAATGGCTGGCCGATCCAATGGGCCCGCTGACGGTACGTTGGCACTATCTGCCGCGCGCGCTGCCCTGGCTGCTGCAATGGGTGTTTGCGGGCAACGAGACGCAGGCCCGTGCGACGGCGCAGCCGCTGGCGAGTCTCTTCAGCGCGACCT
>NZ_JAGHKN010000123.1:0-444 GCF_023093475.1 Methylobacterium sp. 37f | reverse complement strand
CATCTCCGACAACGGCACCGTGCTCGGCACTGCGCTGGTCGGGACCGACGGACGCTTCACCTTCACGCCGACCACCCCGCTGGCGGACGGCAACAACGTCCTGACGGGCAATGCCGCCGATGCGGCCGGCAATGTGGGGGCGGGCTCCACCCCGGTCACCCTCGTGGTCACCGCCACGCCGGGCAACGGGGACACCACGCCTCCCACGGCCCCGGTGCTGGATGCCCTGGCGCCCACCAACGACACCACCCCGACCATCACCGGTACGGCCGAGCCGGGGGCGACCGTCATCGTCTCGAACGGCACGACCCAGATCGGCTCGACCGTGGCCGCTGCCGATGGCAGCTTCAGCCTGACGCCGGCCGCTCTGCCCGAAGGCACGGCCAGCCTCACGGCGGTCGCCGTGGATGCGGCGGGCAACGCCTCGCCCGCCTCCGCAGCGAC
>NZ_JAGHKN010000122.1:0-445 GCF_023093475.1 Methylobacterium sp. 37f | reverse complement strand
CTCGTAGAGCGGGTGGTCGTCCCTGACCCCGTACACGGCCGTGCGCCGCATGCCGGTCGCCGTGGCGGCCGGCTCCTCGCCGTGCAGCACGGCGTCGGCCAGGTCCACGGTGACGTAGTCCGCGAACCGCGGGACCGCCACGTGCGCCAGCTCGTCGGCGGTGCGCAGCACGTCCAGGGTGGTGCCGATGCCGAGGCCCGCGTCGTACAGGAGTCTGAGTCGCTCGCGCGCGATCTCGGCCCTGCCGGTCACCGCCTGGAGTTCGGTGGAGTCGCGCAGGGTCACCACCGTCCCCTTGGGACCGCCGTCGCGGTCCGTGGGCCGCTGGTTGACCGCGAGCAGGCGCTCCCCGGCGAAGTACACCTCGTCGCTGGCCTCGCGGCCGGACGCGAGCAGCGACCGCAGCTCGGGGGCGAGGCGCGGCAGATCCGTCACGAGCCTGCCG
>NZ_JAGHKN010000121.1:0-451 GCF_023093475.1 Methylobacterium sp. 37f | reverse complement strand
TCGACGCCGGGGTCAGCTTGCCGACCTCGGTCTGCGCCAGCAGCAGCTTGGAGCCGTTGGAGAAGAACTCCGGCGCGCCGCACTCGTCGGTCTCGACGTGGGCGGTCTCCGAGCAGATCACGCTGTGGTAGCTCTGGCACAGCGCGGCCAGGGCCAGGGAGTTGGCGGCGGTGCCGTTGAAGGCGAAGAACACTTCGCAATCGGTCTCGAACAACTGGCGGAAGTAGTCCGAAGCGCGCGCGGTCCACTGGTCGTCGCCATAGGCGCGCTCGTGGCCGCGGTTGGCTTCGGCCATCGCCGCCCAGGCTTCGGGGCAGATACCGGAATAGTTGTCGCTGGCGAACTGTTGGGTGTTATCGGTCATGTGGGCCTCGGATGGAACGGTTGCCGAGCCCTCGTGGGGCTCCGTGCGGTCGCGCCGGTACGGGTAGGTGCCGGCACAGTCTGTCAG
>NZ_JAGHKN010000120.1:0-452 GCF_023093475.1 Methylobacterium sp. 37f | reverse complement strand
CTGTACGCGCCGTCTCGCGATCCTCTCGATGCCGTGTGTTATGTCCTGAATGACTATCCCAAGCTCGTTGCCGATATCCGCCATCTGCGTCGCCGCCTTGCTGATCTGGATCAGGAGGGCGCGGATATGGATGTTCGGATCGAGGCCTTGCAGTCAGCCTGCAGGGCGATCCTGGAGCTTTGATCGGCCCGGCTGTCACCAGAGTGACTTGTCGCTCTGGTGATGGCTGGGGGACAAGCGAAGCGCGTCAGCGTCGGCGCGCGCCGCCGGCCGGGAGCGGAAGGCATGAGCGATAGGCCGAAGGCGCGGCCGACGCCCCTGTAACACGTCAGATAAACCCCCCTCAAAAAGCTCATTATTGGGCGTTTGGTCTGGAGGCCGCGCGCCACTAGGCTTCCAGAAACGGCATTTTTGCCGATAATTCTGTATGTCGAATGCATGTAGTATGTGCC